>DBFNNF010000259.1:0-10324 GCA_048407585.1 Lactobacillus johnsonii
TACAAAATAAATTTTGTTAAGTCTTTATTAACAATTATATCACTCAATTTTTGATCAACATACTTCTGAGTAATAGTGATTTCACCCATGTTCATGTCTGGGCCTTCGTAAAGAACATCTTCAAGTAATTTTTCTAAAATAGTTGCTAAACGACGGGCACCAATATTATCAGTTCCCTGGTTTACTTCAAAAGCTATTTGAGCAATTCGGTCAATTGCTTCTTGAGTAAAGACTAATTTAATACCATCAGCCTTAAGCAGTGCGATGTATTGCTTCAAAAGTGAGTTTTGTGGATCCTTTAAGATCTTAACGAAGTCTTCTTGGGTCAAGGCATTTAATTCAACACGAATTGGAAAACGTCCTTGCAATTCTGGAATTAAATCGCTTGGCTTACTTTCAGCAAAAGCACCCGCCGCAATGAAGAGGATGTGGTCAGTAGATACAGGACCATACTTAGTCGAAACCGTTGAACCTTCAACAATTGGTAAGATATCTCTTTGCACACCTTCACGAGAAACTTCACCAGAGGTCTTCTTATTACCAGCAGTGATCTTGTCAATTTCGTCGATAAAGATAATACCATTTTGTTGAGTACGCTCAATTGCACGTTGGTAGAGAGAATCGTAGTTAATTAACTTCTTCGATTCTTCTTGAATTAAAACTTCACGTGCATCTGATACTTTCAGTGTACGCTTAACAGTCTTCTTAGGCATTAAGTCGCCCATCAAACTTGACATGTCAATTCCCATTTGCCCCATCATGTCGCCCATTGGGTTTACCTTTGGAGCTTGTTCTACTTCGATGGTAACTTCACGATTCTCAAGCAATCCCTTATTAAGTTGATCAGCTACGCTAAGACGTTCATTACGAATATCATCAGTTACTTCTTCATTATCTTGAGGTTGATTCATGTTGAAGTTACCGGAAAGCATTTGCATCATTTGTTGCATAGAATTTTCACGGTTTTCACGCTTAATTCCGGGCACAATTAACTTAACTAGACGATTATTAGCTTTCTTAGTAGCTTGCATTTTAACATGTTCAAATTGATCTTTTTCTTCCATTCGAACTGCTTCTTCAACTAAGTCACGAACCATTGATTCAACATCACGTCCAACGTAACCAACTTCAGTAAACTTAGTTGCTTCAACCTTTACAAAAGGTGCATCAACAATTTTAGCAAGTCGACGTGCAATTTCTGTCTTACCTACACCAGTAGGACCTGCCATTAACATGTTTTTTGGCGTAATATCTTGTTGCATTTGTTTTGGTAGCTGCAATCTACGATAACGGTTATACAATGCAACAGCAACAGACTTTTTAGCTTCGTTTTGGCCAATAATATATTTATCAAGTAATTCTACAATTTGTTTTGGAGTTTTTTCTTCAGTCAAAATATTTCACCTAGATTTCATCAGTAGTAATGTGGTCATCTGTAAACACATCAATTCCGGAAGCAATCTTAACAGCTTCTTTAGCAATTTCACTTGCGCTCATCCCATTACTGTGGCGAGTCATAGCAATTGCAGCTGCTTGAGCAAAGTTACCACCAGAACCAATAGCTACCACGTCTTCATCTGGTTCAAGTACTTCACCATTACCAGAAATTAATAGTAAATCTTTATCATTAAAAGCAATTACCATAGCTTGTAATTTAGCTAAAGTTGGATCTTTACGCCAGCTTTGAGCCATTTCAACGGCAGCTCTACGTAAGTCACCAGAATAAGTTTCAAGCTTTCCTTCAAGCATATCTTGCAAGCTAACTGCATCTGCAACACCGCCAGCAAAGCCAATTACTACTTGATCATGATAAATTCTTCTAATCTTTTTAGCAGTTGCCTTAGCAATAACTTTTTCACCTAAGGTAACTTGACCATCACCAGCGATGGCTGTTTTATTGTTATATCTAACAGAACAAATTGTTGTCATATTATTATGCCTCGTCTTTCTTATCTTTTCTTGGGAAAAATTTTTGATAATCTGCTTGTAAATGCTTCATTGTGACATGAGTATAAATTTGGGTTGTTGATAAAGATTCATGCCCTAGTAGCTCTTGCACACTCCTTAGGTCTGCTCCATTATTAAGCATTTCAGTTGCAAAAGAGTGTCTAAGCATATGGGGATGAACCTTTCCACCAACTCCAGCTTTAATAAAAACTTGCTGCATAATGTATTCAATTCCGCGGCCCGTTAACTTTTGTCCCCGGTTATTTAAAAATACATAGCCTAGATCTTCATTTTTACCTAGTAGAGCTAGTCGACTTTCATCACAATATTCTTTTAAAGCATTGGCCGCATCTTTTCCAAAAGGAACATAGCGGTCTTTATTACCCTTCCCATGAACTAAGATAATCTTTAAATCAAAATCAATCTGATCTAGCTTTAAAGATGCCATCTCACTTAAACGCATCCCAGTCGCATAAAAAAGTTCAAACATAGCACGATTTCTTACTACCAACTTTTCATGACCAGCAAGACTATCAAAGACTTGCCGCATTTCTTTTTCATAGAAAAATTGTGGTAATTTCTTTTCGCCTAATCTTAAACTAATTGTCTGCATTGGATCATTCTCTAACACTTCCCGCTTAACAAGAAAGCGATAAAAAGATCTTAGACTAGACATTTTACGCGCTTGAGTAGTTCTTGACCTATTTTGCGTTGCTAAGTTTTGTAAGAAAATTTCAACATCGCGACTTCTGACTTGATCCCAGCCGCTAAAGCCTCCATTTTCTTTAAAAAATTCCTTAGCTTCAATTAGGTCATTTAAGTAAGAGTTTACAGTATTTTTACTATAATTACGCTCATAGTTCAAGTAATCTTGAAATTGTTTGATTAATTTATCAGTTTCTTTAGACATTATTAATCAAGCTTCTTCTCTTCCTTAAAGGCTTCAAGATCTTTCAATGCTCGCTTTGAAATTTCTAAGTGTCTTTCTTGCTTGTTTCTTACCTTGTAATCTAATTTTGGCAAGAGGGCATATGAAGCATTCATTGGTTGGAAATGCTTTGCGCTAGTGGTTGTGATGTAGTTGGCCATAGACCCCAAAGCAGTTGACTTAGGAAAGACTAGTGTTTCTTCTCCTAAAGCTTCTCTAGCAGCATTAATTCCGGCAACTAAACCAGAACCTGCACTTTCAACATAACCTTCTACCCCTGTCATTTGTCCCGCAAAGAAGAGACCAGTTTGCTTTCTAGCTTCATAATTTGCATTCAAAACTTCAGGACTAGCAATGTAGGTATTGCGGTGCATTTTACCATAGCGAACGAATTTTGCATTTTCAAGACCTGGAATCATTGAAAAGACTCTCTTTTGCTCACCATATTTTAGATGAGTTTGGAAACCAACAATGTTATACATTGTGCTAGCTGCATTATCTTGACGCAATTGCACAACTGCATAAGGAGTTTTTCCGGTCTTAGGATCTTCTAAACCAACTGGCTTGAGTGGACCAAAGAGCATTGTCTTTTCTCCTCTTTTGGCCATTACTTCAATTGGCATACATCCTTCAAAAACATTCTTATCTTCAAAGCCATGTAAGGTAGCTGTTTCTGCCGCAACTAAGTTTTTGTAGAAATTATAAAACTCTTCTTTAGTCATTGGACAATTCAAATATGCAGCTTCACCCTTGTCATAACGTGATTTTTTATAAACAATATCACGATTAATTGAGCTAGCTGCCACAATTGGAGCAGCCGCATCAAAGAAATGAAGTGAATCAGTACCGCAGAACTCCTTAATCTGTTCGGCGAGTGTATCTGAGGTTAATGGACCAGTCGCAATGATCGTGATACCATCTTTTGGAATCTCAGTGATTTCTTCCTCATGAACATGAACATTTGGCAAGTCCTTCAAAGTTTTAGTTACAACTGCACTAAACTTATCTCTGTCAACAGCCAAGGCTCCGCCAGCAGGTACTGCAGTTTCATCCGCTGCTTTCATAATTAAGGAATCCAGCTGCCGCATTTCTTCTTTTAATAAACCAACAGCATTTGATAGTTGGTTAGATCTCATTGAGTTAGTACATACTAATTCTGCAAAGTTTGCAGTTTCATGAGCAGGCGTATTTTTCTTAGGTCGCATTTCATATAAATCTACTTCAATGCCACGCTTAGCTAATTGCCATGCAGCTTCACTTCCTGCAAGACCTCCGCCAATTACGGTTACATTCTTTACCATGCAATCTTTCCTTTCTGCTCGACTCTTTCAAGTCTATATAAAAATGATATCATTAAACCGCTTTCGTTTTAATGATATCATTGATTTTTATTATAATTTAATTTTCTTCTGGTTCTTCACGGTAATCACCATTTGGACAAAGGATTACTAATCCTTTCTTGTTCTTCTTTTGAACTAAGAAGTGACCATCATTTGGACAATTACGACCCATTGGTTGATCCCATGAAACAAAATCACAATCTGGATAGCGTGAACAGCCATAGAATTTACGGTTACGTTTTGATTTCTTTTCGATAACTTCGCCCTTACCACACTTAGGACAAGTTACGCCAATCTTCTTAACGATTGGTTTAGTATTACGACAATCTGGGAAGCGTGAGCAAGCATAGAACTTACCATAGCGTCCCATTTTGATAACCATTGGAGCTCCACAAATATCACAGTTAAAGCCTGCAGGTTCATCTTTAATTTGAACCTTTTCAATTTGTTGATCTGCTTTATCTAACTCTTTAGAAAATGGCTTGTAGTACTCATCAACTACTTTAATCCAGTTCTTCTTCCCTACTTCAACCCCATCTAGGTCATTTTCAAGTTGAGCTGTAAAGTCAACATTAACAATATCAGGGAAAAATTCTTCGATTAACTTATCTACGATTTCACCTAATTCTGTAGGTACAATTGACCTACCTTCAAGTTTTACGTAGTAACGTTTTTGAATGGTATCAATTGTTGGTGCATAAGTTGATGGACGACCAACCCCATTTTCTTCAAGAGCACGAACTAAACTAGCTTCTGTATAACGTGCAGGTGGTTGAGTAAAGTGTTGACGATCATCAGTCTTCTTAAGTTTAACCTTATCACCTTCGTTCAACTCAGGAAGTTCATTACTCTTTTCTTTTTGGTTATCGTAAACTTTAGTAAATCCAGCAAATTTAAGTTTTGAGCCAGTTGTTCTGAAGGTTACATCATTTTGCTCAATATCAGCTCTAACTGTATCGTAAACAGCTGGAGTCATTTGACTAGCAATAAATCTTGACCAAATTAAAGTATATAGTCGATATTCTTCGGTTGTTAAATACTCTTTTACAGAAGCTGGAGTTCTAAAAGCTGAAGTAGGACGAATTGCTTCGTGGGCATCTTGAGCATCCGCATCATTTTTAAAATGTTGCGGCTTAACTGCTGCGTAATTTTCACCGTATTCTTCATGAATAAATTTTGAAGCTTCATGCTTTGCTACATTAGCAATACGCTTTGAGTCAGTACGCATATAAGTAATCAAACCAACCGATCCCTTACCAAGGTTCACACCTTCATAAAGAGATTGGGCAATTCTCATTGTTCGACGAGTTCTGTAGCCTAAGCGCTTGTTTGCTTCTTGTTGCATAGTGGAAGTGGTAAAAGGAGCAGCAGGTTGACGTCTTCTTTCCTTTTTAACTACTTTTGTAACTTCAAAGTTTTTCCGCTTATCAATTCGCTTTAAAACATCTTGAACTGCTTCGTTATTTGGCAATTCCTGCTTTTTGCCTTTAATGCCATAAAAAGCACCTTTGAACTTTTCTGTACCTTTTTCGAAATCAGCATCAATAGTCCAGTACTCTTCTGGCTTAAAGTTCTTGATTTCATTTTCACGATCAATTACTAACTTCAAGGCAATAGATTGAACACGTCCAGCTGACAAGCCTTTCTTTACCTTTTGCCACAAGATCGGACTAATTGAATAACCAACCAAACGGTCTAGGACACGACGAGCTTGTTGAGCATCAACAATATCCATATCAATAGTTCTTGGATTCTTAAAGGCATTCTTAACAGCGTCTTTAGTAATTTCGTTAAAAGCAACCCGGTTATGTTCTTTTGGATCTAGATTTAATGCATGAGCGACGTGCCAAGCAATTGCTTCTCCTTCTCGATCCGGGTCGGAAGCAAGATAAACATATTTTGCTTTTTTAGCTTCGCTCTTTAATTCTTTAATCGTATCGCCTTTTCCACGAATGGAGATATATTTTGGTTCATAGTCATGTTCTACATCCACTCCCATTTGAGACTTGGGTAAATCACGAATATGGCCTTTTGAAGCGATAACATGATAATTTCTTCCTAAATATTTTTCAATTGTCTTAGCCTTATGAGGAGACTCGACAATAACTAAATTCTTTTTATTTTTTCGTTTAGTAGGCATAGAATGCCCCTTCCTTGCACAATTTCTACCAAATTCTAAAATACCAAAAATTTTACTCTTGTCAACTAAAGCAAATTTTTAAAATCAGCATTAACCAATGGATAAGCACCAGCGGCAATTAGCTCATTAGGGCCTTCTGACAAAGGACTTGAGACTGGTCCCGGAACTGCAAAAATATTGCGATTTTCTTCTAAAGCAATATTTGCAGTAATTAAGGAACCTGATCTTTTTCTAGCTTCAGTCACAATAATATTTTTGCTTAAGCCCGCAAGTATTCTATTGCGCTCTGGGAATCTGTAAGGTCTTGGAGGAGTATCCGGTAAATATTCACTGATCAATAGTCCCTTCGCCATAATTTCTTCCTGGAGCATTTTGTTTTCTTGCGGATAAAAATGGTTGAGTCCATTTCCAATAACGGCAATTGTCTTACCGTGATTTTTTAATGTTTCTTGATGAGCAATTCCATCCACTCCGCGTGCTAAACCACTAGCAATAACAAAATCTTGCTGTATCAGCTGCGGAATTAATTGTTTTAAGACAAAACGACTATAATTTGTCGGCTGTCTTGCGCCAACTATAACTGTAATGTCCTTTTTAAGCAAGGATAAATCTCCTCTAGTAAAAAGAAGCGTTGGTGCATTATACATTTCACGGAGTGCATTTGGATAGATTGTATCAAAAATAGTGATAACATCACACTGTAATTCAATTCTTTCAATCCAAGAATTGAACTTATCATTTTTCATTGCAGCTAAAACAAGATTTTGGATATTTGATTTTAATGATAAACTCTCTATTTTGTCAACTGTTACTTCTTCACCAGCAGTAAAACTCGCTACAATTTTTCCTATAGTAGTAATGCCAAGACCTTGCTGTAATTTTAACCTTAAACAAAATTCTTTCAAATTCATATAAATAAAACCTCCACTATCATGTACGCAAAAGTGAAGGTTTATTTTTTAATTATTTTTCGTATTCACTAACTGGAGCAAAAGATCTCCGATGAATTGGAGTTGGACCGTATTTTTTAAGAGCCTCCATGTGCTCACGTGTTCCATAGCCTGCATTATGTTTAAAATCATATTCTGGATAGAGCTCACCATAAGCATCCATTAAGTTATCCCGAAACACCTTAGCTACAATACTAGCGGCAGCAATTGAGTTAGACTTAGCATCCCCGTGAATTAGTTTAACTTGGGGAATATTTAAGGGTACATTCATCGCATCAACTAATAAGGCATCAGGCTTTACTTTTAGACCTTGAACAGCATGAGCCATTGCTACACGATCTGCTTCATAAATATTAATCTGATCAATTACATCATTATTAGCTAGGCCGACACTAACACTGACAGCTTTTTCTAGAATCTTTGGAAAAAGCGCCTGCCTCTTCTTAGGTGATAATTTTTTTGAGTCATTAACATCAATTAAATCAAAATCATGTGGCAAAATAACTGCAGCTGTAACTACAGGTCCAGCAAGCGGTCCACGCCCGACTTCATCAACCCCAGCAACAAGTTGATCCTTTTGCCAGAATTCTTTTTCATAAGAAAAACGGGATTGAAATTGAGCTAATGCCTTAGCATATTTAGCTTGTCTTTTTTCATAGCTAATTAAGAGCTTTTGGACGCCTTTTCGTTCATCTGCTTTTAATTCTTCTAACTGCTCTTTACTTACTTCTCCTTGAAGTAAGTTTTTTATTTCTGTAATCGTCATCTAAGATCGAACGTAATCCTTCCCAATTTTCCTTTGCGTAAGCGCTGAAGCATAAAGAGTGAAAACTTATCATAATCATCTCGCATGCCGTATTTGTTGGTCATTGCTAACAATAAATCTGGATTAGACATACTGTCCATCTCTTCACTTGAAATTCGTGCAAATTTAACAAGATCATCGCGATAATTTTGCTTCAAAAATTCAATTACAAATAAGGCAACATCATCGGGATGAAAAATATCCGCCTTAATTGCCCCGCAAGCCGCTAATTTATAACCTACTTCTTGATCAGAAAACTTAGGCCACAAAATCCCTGGTGTATCTAAAATCTGAACATTAGTCTTTGTCTTTAACCAACTCTGTCCACGTGTTACACCAGGCTTATCACCAACAATTGCAGCATTTCTTCCAACCATACGATTAATAATAGTAGATTTACCACAGTTTGGAATACCTGCAATAGCTACTCGAATCATTGGATTTGATGCACCTTTTGCAATTAATTTATCTGTCTTTTCCTTACCAGCCAACTTAATAATTTTAAATAGACTAGTCATATTTGTAGTATGCTGGGCATCCATTGAAATCACAAAGTTACCCTCATCTTGATAATAACGAGTCCATTTTTTAGTTTGAATTGGATCAGCCAAATCAGCCTTATTTAAAACAATAATATGTGGTTTCTTCTTCGTTAATTGTCCAATCATTGGATTACGGGAAGAAACTGGTAGGCGTGCATCTAAAACTTCAATTAAGACATCAATCAAGTCTAGATTATCTTCTAGTTGATTTTTAGCCTTATTCATATGTCCTGGATACCATTGAATAGTTGCCATTTTTAATCCTCCATATCCTTTAGATTTAAACTCATTGCCTTCTTTAAAGCAGGATTATCATCTTGCAATTTTTGTGCAACTGCTAAATAAAGTTGCGCTTGTACTTGCCCATTTACTATACCATCTGCTGTCAAGCCATGGGCTTTTTGAAACTCAATAACTGCATTCTTAGTTTCGTCATCAAAAACTCCGGTAACGTGCTTTGGCATATAACCTAAGGCAGTCAAATATTGCTGCAGAGTTGCCACATCAACACCAGTCATTGATTTCTTCAAAATACTCATACTTTGGAATTGAGGTAGTTTAGCTAAAGAAGATTCAGGAACAGGATAAGTTGGCTTTAATCCTTTTTTATTGATCCAAGTTCCATTGGGTGTAAGCCACTTAGCAATTGTATATTTATATTCAGAATCTTGCGTCTGCCCTACTTCTTGCACTGTTCCCTTACCATAACTCGTTTGACCAACAGAAACTGCTCGGTGATTTTGAACAAGAGCTGCGGTAAAGATTTCACTAGCACTAGCTGTATTGGCATTAATTAAAATAATTGGCTTTAGGTTTGTATGGAAGCCACCAGAAAGCTTTTTATCAGAGCGAATAACTTCTTTTTGCTTACGATCCTGATATTGCATAATAATCTTATTATTTGGCAAGAAATATGATGCAGACTTCAACGCAGCATCCATTGCACCACCAGGATTATCTTGTAAGTCAATTATTAGCTTAGGATATTTTTTAGTATCAATTGACTTTAAAGCACTCTTTAAATCTTTAGCCGTATTAACATCAAATTGTGTAATTGTAATAATTGTTGCGTTACCTTCAGTTCGCTTAGTTAAGCTAGATTGGGAGATTTTAGCCCGCTTTAAGGTAACGTTAAAAGTAGAGTTAGCACGTCTAAGTTTCAAGGTGACTTTTGTACCAATTTTTCCTCTGACTAAAGGAGCTACTTTACTAAACTGAGCTGCACTTACTTTTTTATTATTAACAGCAACAATCTCATCGCCAGGCTTAATAGTACTTTTTGAAGCTGGAGAGTCAGCAACAATAGAGTCCACAACAACTTTATTGTTGCGTACTGCCATCTGAATACCTACTCCACCAAAGCTTGAACCCTCTAAAATATTATTAACTTGTTCTTGGTTTGCTTCACTTAATCCCTCAGAAAAAGGATCATTAAGACTATTAAGCATCCCGTTAATTGCCCCTTGGCGCAATGTTTGCGGTGAAACTTTTTTATAATATGAACCTTGTAATTGCTCATACACTTTTTCAACTTGATAAAAAGGTGACTTTAGTTCCTTAACTTCCATAATTCCAAAGGTCAAACCTGCACCAATTGCCGCACCAGCTATACCGGTTAACAAAAATTGAGCATATTTGGGAAGATGCTTCTTTTTATTATTTGAAATTTCTT
>DBFNNF010000260.1:0-2946 GCA_048407585.1 Lactobacillus johnsonii
TATTCTTTTATTTTTTGCTGAATAGCTTTTTTTATTTCTGTTGTTGGCTTGATTGGTTCAAAATCATGTTCTTCTTTAAACATGCCGTTTATATAATTGATAACTCCATTTATTTCGCTTTGTTCTGTATAGTGGGATGCACGTTTTACTTTCAATATGCGTTTAGTCTTGTTATTGTTTTTGCGCTCTAACCGCACCGTTATATATCCTTTATCTTTTAATTTAGTTATATTTCTTGAAACAGTGTAGACGTTAATTTCAAAAAAACTTGCAAAATATTCATTAGTGGCAAAGCAACCTTTACCATTGTCTAGTGCCTCAATCGACCTTAATATTAATGACTCAATTGGTGTTAAGCCCTTTTTAAATATGCTTTTTGTTAATTGATATTGAACCCATTTTCTTTCTTCTGTCACATATAACACCACCTCACATTGCTTGGAAGATTAATTATTTAAGCATCCCCGTTTTTGCTGGCTCTTTGGGAGTTATATGTTGAATGTTTGGAACTTGTTGCAAAAATATAGTTATATCTTTATAGGATTTTTGATAGGTAACAGGAATAACTTGTAGATGTATCCATTCAACTAATTTTTTAAATGTATCAACTTGAATGCTGTTATTACCGCTAATAAATCGCATTAAAGTTCCACGTGAAACATTAGTCATTGCTGATAGTTCATTATAAGTAAGCTTTAAACTTTCTTTTCTTGAAATTAATTTTGTTCTTAAATCTGCTAATGTGATGTTGTAAAAATATTCTTCATTCATTGCTTGCCTCGTTGTTAAAAGTCTCTGATTAACACATTTACGCTTGTTTAAAATCTGCTATAATCAAAAAAGAGAAAATAAACCAAAGGTGTTAAACGGCTATTTCTCTAGTCTTTGATTACTGCTATAGTCAAAGACTATTTTTGATTTTTTTATGCTTTATATTTGTTAAATGCCCCTTAGTGGGCTTTTTTTGTGTTCTTTTTTAGGTTCTTCTTTGCTTTTAAGCCATTCAATAATGCTTTGCTTGCCATATAACTTATGACCATTAATATTTGCAACTGGCATCCCTAAAGTAGCCCAATATCTTATAGTGCTTTCAGCAACTCCAAAATATTTTGCTGTTTCTTTACGGTTTAAATAGGGCTTACCTTGGCTACCTATAGCTTGTTTAACGCTTGTTTTGACTAAATTAATAATGTGGTTTGTTAATTCCTTTTCTTGGTCTTCATCTAGCTTAATTTCCATTGTGATTACCTTTCTTAATCAAAACCCAATTTTGGGGATTGGCTTTATATCAAAAATCAAAATTGAGATTTGAATATATTAACCAACGTTAAAATATGTTTGTTGAATTTATTAAATTATTTAATAGCCCTTAGTGGGCTTTTTATTTTTGTCTTAAAAGTCATTGAATAATGTTTGTTGACCTATTAACGGCTCTTTATCGTTAAAAGTTTCAATCATTGCCGTTATTGTCTTGCTTAAAGTATCTCGTTGACTTGTCAGCATCCCTATATTTTCAAAAAATTCTTCGGTGGTTTTGATTTTGTAATAACCGTTAATTGATGAACGACTTGAACCGACTAGACGACCTTTTAGCCTTAGCTTTCTAACGGTGCTAGTAATATTGCGCCTTGTTGTGCTTGTAGCGGTAGCTAAATCTTGTTGACTAATAGGGTGTTCTTTACCTGCAGGGATGCACTCAAAAACTTGCTTTTCAAACTTAGTTAATTGCTTATTCATTGTCTAAACCATCCTCAAAACTATTTTTACGCACAAATACAACTTCATCGTCATCGTTTTGCCCATCCTTATCGTATCTATCGAACCAATCCGCTAAATCTGCTAATGCTAACGCCGTGGATGCAACTTCACGCCAGATAGTAGAAACAGGGTAATTAGTGCCGTCGATGCTGTAATTACTTTCATTTTCAGCAAACATAGTAGACCGCTTTAAAAATTTTATTTTGTTAGTGTATTCATTATCTTTCTTGTTGAAATTGTTTTCTGTATATCTCATTCTTTAAACTCCAATCTATCTAAATAATGCTAGGAAGATGCCTAGTGTTCTCGTAAAACTTACAACTGCAATGATGGACGATAAGGCAAGGATGCCAAACAGCAATAAATTAAATATTTCGTTGTTTGCTCCATCTGGTAAGTAAAGCCAAGCTTTAAAGGCTCTATATAGTCGTTTCATGCTGTGCCGTCCTTTCATATTCAGCAATTAACCAATCATTTAACTTCTTAAATGTGGCTTTAGTAACGTTTCTGTGGTCATGCTTGAAAATATCTATTAATGTCCATTTGCTTACCTTGGTGGCATTCGCTAAGGCTGTAATAGACAAGTCAAGTTCTCCACGCTTGCGCTTGATTGCGGTAACTTGTTTTTCTGTTAGTTTCATGTTTTCACCTCGTTTTCCCAAACTGGTTAAATTATATTTCCCATAATGGTTAAATGTCAAGTGCTTTATTCCCAAAATGGTAAAATAATGCTAAGATTGTTTTCTAGAAGAAGGTGAAAAGTATGAAAAACAGATTGAAAGAAATTCGTACAAAAAAAGGCTTATCTCTTGAACAAGTTGGTAAAGGGGTGGGATTAGCAACAAATACAATTTCAAGATATGAAACTGGCAAGCGTGAACCAAAATTAGAGACTTGGCAAAAGCTAGCCGACTTTTTCGGAGTGTCTGTCCCGTACTTGCAGGGAATTTCAGATATTGAAGATTTAGAACCTGTTTCAACATTTGAAAAATTTTTTGCAAGTTTAGAAAAAACCCCAGACGGAAAAAGTGTCAAAGTACCAGTAAATGAAATGTTAGCTTTGTCTAATGGATTAGAACTAAAAACATTCTTAAAGATAAACAACGCCATCATTAGCAAACAAAATGGAGAACTATCTGAAAACGATTTTAAAAAATATAGCACAATAGTATCTCATCTTGATAAAAA
>DBFNNF010000261.1:0-2401 GCA_048407585.1 Lactobacillus johnsonii
TTTGAAAATTAATAGAAATAAATAATTTTAGAACTATCTCATAATATTAATTCACAAACTTTTTAAGCGTAAATTGCTTCAATAAGCACTTTGCGCTTATTTTATTCACAAATTAAAATAATCTGTGGAAAAAATATGAAATAATATTTGGATTTCTGTGGATAACCTGCTATAATAAAAAATGTGAGTAGTTAGCACTTATAACTAATGAGTGCTAAAATTTTTGAGAATATGAGGAGTGTGTAAAGCATGGCATACTTTGACAATGGAAACTACAATTTTGATGATTTGTTTAATGAATTAAACAGAGATTTTTTCAATGATGGAAGAATGAGTAGCGGTCAACAACCAATGAGATATAGTGCTGGTCAAGCACCACAACAAGGTGCTCAAAATGGCCAACAAAAGGAAAAGCCAATTGGTGTTGACTTAACTGAACAAGCTAAGAATGGTAAATACGATCCTGTCATTGGACGTACCGCTGTTATTGATCAAGTTATTGAAATTTTAAGTAGACGTAAGAAGAACAATCCTGTTTTGACTGGTCCTGCTGGTGTTGGTAAAACTTCTGTAGTTGAAGGATTAGCTCAAAGAATTGTTGATGGAGACGTTCCTGAAAAGCTAAAGAATGCTCATATTATTGAGTTGAATATTAATGAATTAGTTGCAGGTACTTCTCTTCGTGGTAGTTTTGAAGAAAAACTAAAGAAGATTATTGATAAAGCTAAAGGTGACAAGAATGTTATTCTCTTTATCGATGAATTACATAATATTGTTGGTGCAGGTTCTACTGATTCAGAAAATAATTCTGGGGATGCTGCTAATATCTTAAAGCCAGCATTAGCTAGTGGTGAAATTCGTGTTATTGGTGCAACTACTACTAGTGAATACCAACAAATCGAAAAAGACCCTGCTTTAGCTAGAAGATTCCAACCAGTTCAAGTTCCAGAACCAACTATCAAGGATGCTATTCAAATTTTGAAGGGATTAGCTCCAAGATATGAAAAGTACCACAATGTTAAATACGATCCAGAAGCTTTGAAGCTTGCTGCAGAACTTTCAAATCGTTACATTAATGATCGTCACTTACCAGATAAGGCCATTGACTTAATGGATGAAGCTGGTGCTAAGAAGTCCTTAGGTATGGATCAAAAAGATGAAACTTCAATTAAGAACAAGATTCATGCCTTAGAAGGTAAAAAGGCAGAAGCAGCTAAGAATGAAAAATATGATGAAGCTGCTAAGATTAAGAAAGAAATTGAAGACCTTAAGAAAGACCTTAAGAATGCCGGCAAAGCTAGTGAACTTAAAGTTACACCAGAAGATATGTATGCTTTAATTCAAACTAAGACTGGTATTCCAATGAGCGAAATTAATGCAAATGAAGCTCAAAAGAATGCTAACTTAGCTTCTGACTTGAAGAAAGTTGTTATTGACCAAGATAGGGCCATTGACATCATTACTGATGCAATTGCACGTAAGCAAGTATTTAAGGATTCTAACCGTCCAACTGGTTCATTCTTACTTACTGGTCCTACTGGTGTTGGTAAAACTGAATTGGCTAAGCAATTAGCAATTAAGTTATTTGGTAAGGCAGATGCATTGGTACGTTTGGATATGTCCGAATACCAAGATCAAATGGCTGTTAATAAGTTGATCGGTTCAGCACCTGGTTATGTTGGTTATGGTGAAGGTGGTCAATTAACTGAAAAGATTCGTCACCAACCATATTCATTAATTTTGCTTGATGAAATTGAAAAAGCAAATCCTCAAGTCTTTAATGCTTTACTTCAAATCATGGATGATGGTCGTTTAACTGATGCACAAGGTAGAACAATTTCCTTCAAAGATACAATCATTATCATGACTTCAAATGCTGGATACTCTGACAAGTTACTTAAGGGTGACGATCAAGATGCTTTACGTAAAGCTCTTGAAGTTTACTTCAGACCAGAATTCTTAAACCGTCTTGACGCAATTGTTCCATTTAATTCATTAACTAGTGAAGATATGCTCAAGATCTTAGACCTTTACTTAGTAAAGATGGAGAAATCTCTTGCTAAGAGAAACATTAAGCTTCATGTTACTGATGATGCTAAGAAGTACTTGGCTAAGAAGGGCTATGACAAGGAATTTGGTGCTCGTCCATTGAGAAGAGTTGTTGAACAAGACCTTGAAACTCCAGCAGCTAAGTTGATTGTTTCTAAGCCAGATACTAAGGAAGTTAAATTCACTATTGATGATAAGCATTTGTACTTAAATGGTGAAATTCTTGAAGATGTATTGTTTGACAAGGAAACTCGTGAACAAGAAAAGAAAGACATCAAGGAAGCTGAAAAAGCTGATAAAAAAGAAGAAAAATAGTTAGCAATATTTTGAAAAAAGACTACGAATTTAATTC
>DBFNNF010000262.1:0-8840 GCA_048407585.1 Lactobacillus johnsonii
TAAAAATTAATACATTATATTTGCTGCGAATATATAAACATATTAATAATCAATTAATAAGGAAAAATAAGAATTATGATTATCGATGGACAAAATCACATGGATTTTCTATTAGAAGATCCAGAACCAACAGACAAAACTCCTATTACAGATCAAAATACTAATAGTGAGCCAGAACCTGAACCTAGTCCTACTAACCAAGAACCTCCTGAAAACCCTGACCTAAATACTGGCGAGGGTTTAGATGTATTTAGTGAGTTCTTAAAAAGTAGAGGGCTAAGAGATGGAAAAACTTTACTTTATCAAGATGAAGAAGGTAATGAACAAGAAGTAGACTTTAGTTCGTTGGATAGAGACGAACAATTAAATATTCTAAATGAATTAGCTAAGCCTGATTTATCTGATGATGAAGTTAAAACAATTGAATATTTAAGAAATAATAACGCAACTATTCAGGACGTTATTGAATATTATTCTCAGAAAGCAGTGCAAGACTATATTAATCAAAATGGTCCTGTAAATAAAGCTTATTCTGTAGATGATTACTCTGATGAAGAATTGTATATTGCCGATCTTAAATCTAAGTTTGAAGGTATGACTGAAGAAGAGATTCAAGCAGATTTAGACTTAGCAAAGAGTAACGAAGACTTATTTAAGAAAAAGGTAGAAACGATTCGAAACCAATATAAAGCACAAGAAGATAAAGCAGTAGAAGATGCACAAAGAGCTCAAGAGGAACAGTATAATGCATTTAAATCAACACTTGAGGAACAGTTAGTAAATTTCAATGAAATCTCTCTTGACTATCAAGATGAAAAATCTGATAGTTTACAAATTGAAGATCATGATAAACAAGAGATCTTTAGTTATATTCTAGATCAAGATGAAAATGGAGCTAGCCAGTTCTTTAAAGATTTAAATGATCCACAAGTTCTTGTAGAGCTTGCTTGGTATCGTCTCTTTGGTAAAGATGCTATTTCAGGTATTTCTCAGTATTATAAGAGTTTAATTAAGGAAACTAGGAAGCCCGCAGCTCCTAAGAATGAGCCTCCTAAACCTTCAACTGTAATACCTACTAATGAAGAGAAAAATAAATCAAATCCAGATAAATCAATCGCGTCATTATGAGATGACGAATTATAAATAAACAATTAAATTAAACAATATGAGAATTTCTAGTTTTAGTACAGTACGTCCTCAGATGAGTTCAACTCGTACATATGAGGATTTTTACAAATTTTTAGGTGAAAAACCTGCACGTCTTGGTATTGTATCATCACTTTATGAGCAGTATACCGCATCGTACCTTACTGAATCTCTGATGAATATATATACAATGGAAAAAGACAAGAAAAATAGTTTCCAAAGTATTAATT
Organism: Lactobacillus johnsonii; assembly: GCA_048407585.1. Taxonomy (GTDB): domain Bacteria; phylum Bacillota; class Bacilli; order Lactobacillales; family Lactobacillaceae; genus Lactobacillus; species Lactobacillus johnsonii_C. Next base: position 1,377 of record DBFNNF010000262.1, read on the forward strand.
CATTTATGGTAGAGTGGGACATTAATGTAGGATTTATTAAGAGAATTCCTTTCCTACAGGTTCCTGATGGCGATGGTGCTCAGGGTACTGATATCATCTTCCACTTCCCTGAAAATTATTATCAGAGAAATGACGTAATGATCATCGAAGGATCACGTCAGCAAGTTATCTTCCTATCACGTCCTGTTCGTAGATCAGATAGAGACTGGGAGATTGTAGGTAAACTACAAGATTCAGATTACAATGCTACTCTTGATGTTGAATTCTGCCAGCCAGGTATGAAGACTCGTTTCTTAACGAACTATCAGCCTGAAATGCATGAGGAAGGATACGTTAAGTATCAGTCAAATGTTGAAAAGCATCGTACATTTATTGCAACACACCGTGCAGATGTAGACTACACTGCTAAGTATCGTGCAATGGAGGACGTTTTCATTCAGATTGGTAAAGGAACAGAAAGTGATCCTGTTTACAAAATGAATGCTGCAGAAAAAGATTGTCTTGATAGCTTCATGGCTGCTCGTGCAAATGCACTGCTTTGGGGTAAGACTAACGTAGATAAGAATGGTAAACCTAAGATTTTTGATCCTGAAACAGGTGAGCCTATTATCTCTGGTGATGGTATTATTCCTCAGATTGAGCGTTTCGCAGGTAAATATGTGTATTCAAAGATGACTAATAAAGTTATGAATACCGCTATCCTTGCCATGATCGCTAAATCAAATAATCCTACTGGCAATAAATATATCTTTATTTGCAATACTCCTATGTGAGCTGAAATTCAGGATAGTCTGTCAGGATATCTTCGTGATTGGAAGACTGTTGGTACATTCATGTTCTCTAAGGGTGCTAATGATTATATCAAAGTTGGTGCAACCTATAACTCATACGAGTATGCAGGTAATACTGTAACTTTCAAAGTTGACCGTGCTCTTGATATCGAATTCCCTGAGAAGAAATATGGTATCTTCCTTGATCTGACTGCTGATGCTGCTAGTGGAAAACCCGCTATTGCAATGTTCACATTCAAGAACAATGAGTTCTGCCATAACTGGTTAGAGGGTGTTGGTCGTAGAAGTGGACGTGAAAGTGGTCCTGTTGCAAGCCCAGTAGCTGCAACTAAACTTATTGACTGGGGTTATGCTGGTGTTGGTGTATTCAACCCATATCGTAGCTTTATCTTAGTTAGTGAAAAGTAATATAAAAAAGATAGAATAGAATATTAGTAGGCTTCTCCTTCGGGAGAAGTCTACAAAATATGTAAAACTTAGATATCCTTATTTGGTATAGATAAATTTAATAAGAATAAATATGAATAATATAGTAACTTTAAGAAATGTATATGGTAAGGAAAAAGCACATTGCTTTATTAATCCTTTAAAACAAGCAAATGGTTCAAACTATCCTTTTGTAAAAAGAGTTCGTCAGGTAGACGCTAGTGGAGATACAGAAATGATCTTAAGTGAAGCAGAAATTAATAGTCCTGATAGTAATTACTTTATTAAGGAAGATGAACGAATAGAGATTTATGATGGTAAAACGTTTGATTTAGATAATCCTCTAGAAAGAAATATTTGGACTTGCATTAAAGATTCATTCTTAATTGCACCTGAAAGAGATTCTAAAGATTCAAAAGGTAATCTTTTAATTGACGGAGGTCCAAAACGTTATGGTCAAGCTGAATTCTATGTAGAAAGACCTGGAGTTGAATCTGAAAAACGTATTGAACGTATGAAGCTTGTAACAAAAGCGTTCACTTATATTGAACAAGATTCTGCTAAAGGAAGACTTACCAAAACAAGGTTACTTGGCAAATCAATGAGAAATGCTCCTGACTCAGATGTTCAGGACTATTTATATCAAAGAGCGGAAAAAGATCCAATGGTTGTTATTGACCTTTATACAGGATCAGATACAGCACTTAAACTGCTGCTTATTGACGCAAAAGAACAACGTGTTATCAACCTTCAAAGTGGAGTTTGGATGTATGGGGATGTTCGTCTAGGTACAACTGACGAATCTATCTTACTCTTCTTGAAGATTCCTGCAAATAAAACTATCTACGAGGGTATTACATTAGAGACATACCCTGATCTTCAGAAACTAAGTTTAAAAGAAACAGTAGAGGAAAAGGCTGAAGATAAAGCTGAGGAAAAAGTTGAAAAGACGGAAAAGAAGAAAAGCAATAAATAACAATATATAATGACTATTAGACAAGTGATATAAGTATACTACATATTAAATTAAGTATTATAAATGAATTTATTGTCTATAAGTTCTTAAAACTTACTAATAAAAATAATTATACCTTAAATAGGAAAATATTATAATAGTATATTAATGATTTGGATTGTATATAGAACTACATGTAAAATTAACGGAAAATTTTATATTGGAGTACATAAAACAGAAACAGATGAAATTTTTGATGGATATTATGGTAATGGAATTCAGATTCCGAAACATACCTACAGTATTACTCACCCAAAATACCCATTCCATTTTGCATTCAAAAAATATGGACAGGATCAGTTTTATAGAGAAACCTTAGCAAAATTTGATAATCCTATTGATGCCTATAAATATGAGGCAAAACTAGTAACACCTGAGGTTATTAATAAAGGGAATACATATAATGTTACTGCAGGTGGCGGAAGGACTCATCCTACAAAAGGAAAAGTTTATCAATATTCTTTAGAAGGCAAATTACTTAAAATTTGGGACTGTATTAATACTGCCAGTAAAATTTTACAAATTTCTAGACAATCTATTGGAGAATCTATTAATAAAAAAGTGGCTCGGCATGGATTTTTATGAAGTTGAGATAAAAACATAAATATTACAGAATATAAAATTAAACAGCTGAGAACCTATTATATTTATGATCATAATGGTAATTTTATTAGAGAGTTAACATTTAAGAAATGTATAGAGTTTTTAAACACTAATGGTTCAAATTTATCTAGAGCTATTAAGAATAAATACACAATAAATAAGTATTTTATAACTTTAGAAAAGGTAGATTATTTTATACCACCTAAAAATAGAAAACTAGCTTAAATAAAATGATATGACAATTCGTCAATGTTACGAATACATTTTAGTTGAATGCAACAAGGTGAAAGCTCCTCAAGTTTTACTTGAGGACTTCATATACTTGTTTAATAAAGCAATTCAACAATATATAAACGGTGTATATAACAGAAGTGAGTACAATCAACAAAGTTCAGATGACTTAGGATTTTTACAAACTACATCAGTAATTAACTCAGATAAAATCGCTCTAAGACAGGAATTTAATGATACTGTTTGAGAGCTACAACTTCCTAAAGATTACTTACATATGTTGAATTGTATTGCAGAATTTACAGGTAGTGATTCAAATAAATCTAGATGTGGAAATGGAGTACAAAGAACTATTACTTCAACATGTCAAAGATTAACTGCAGATCTTTATGCAGGTATTATTAATAATTATTATATGAAACCTTCACATAAGAAGCCATATTATTATATTATTAATAGAAATGAAAAAGATCAACCAGTAACAAATCCTGCTATGGATGATGAAATTAAAGAAGGTAGTTATCGTCCTAATTATATTAAAACAGAGGATGGAAAATATCGATTTTATGCATTAAAAGAACCATATAAAAGGATTGTAAATCAATCTTCTGTAAATTTGGAAATACATAGTGGCGATTCGAATTGAAGTTTAAATAATGTATATATTACTTATGTAAAAGCTCCTATGTATGTTTCCATGACTCAGGATGATGTATTATTACCAGAAGATAATACTCAAACCCTGGAATTTCCAGACTATGTTTGTTACGAGATTATTAATATCGTAACTAGATTATTATTAGAGAACGCAAGTGATCCAAGATTACAAACAAATGTTCCTATTAATCAAACTATAGCCATACCTGGAAATAAATAAATTTATTAACTTAAAAATTAGAAAACTATGTTTGATTTTCAAAAAGAAGTAATAATCAATTCAAATGTACTTGAAGATGGTGTAACTCCTCGTTTCAAGGCAATAACTGGAGCTGTAAATCTATTTCGTGTACTTCGTTGTGCAGATTATAGAAAAGAAGGTCTAATTGATGGAATTGTTTATAAAACAATATACAACAAAGGAGCTGCTCCTTCTGCTACATTTGATGTACCAACGGTAGCTGGTATTTATCGTGTAATTGTAGGTTTCAGTTTAGATGGAAGATATCTTTCTGACTATGCTTATCCCTGGTATAAGTTTGGTAAGCCAGTTATGGCTGAATTCGAACTTGATGACAGCAATCTTGCTGAAGCTCAGGAGATTATGATTAAAGCTATCGAAATGGCAATTCCTGAAAATTATAGATTTGCGCGTATAACAAAAGAAAGATCTAATAAGGTAAAAGTTAGTGGAACAGATTCACATCAAATTATCAAAGTTGCAGAATTACAAAAAGTAGTATCTTTAGCATGTCCTGCTGATGCTTGTCACGAAGTAGAATATCAACTTGTAGCTAAAGCTGTAGTTGAGAAAAATATAATGGAAGTTGGTACAGCTGCATGGATTCAGGAGAATCTTCGGTTCCCAAGTTATCCTAATCTTCGGTATGATGCTTTAAATGAAGAGGAGTATCCTGTTAAGGGCGGTCTTTATGTTCAGTATTCATTTGGATATTGCTCACCTCGTAGAGGTCTTCATGGACAAGGTACTGTAGGTCAGGCTCTGAAATCAATTACTACTCATACTTTCTATGTATTGAGTTCTCTTGCTGATGAGTTTGAAAAAGCAATTACGGATGCCTTTGGTCCAGAAGTTATTGTAAATATTCCAGATGCACTTTTCAAAATTACAATTCTAAATGATGCTAATCTAACTGTTGCAGACATTGATGCTGGAAAAGTTTCTATTAAGCAAACTATTTCAAGTCCTGCAATTAGCGGTGATGTTGTAAAAGACGTTAAGTATGCTGTAGAGAATGCTGATAGTAAATATGAAATTGGTACAGATGGTCTATTGTCTGTTGCTTCAGGTAAAACTGCAGAAGTAGGTGATGTACTTAAAGTTACTGTTTCTTATTATGGCTCAGAAGCCTCGAAAGAATTCACGGTAATCGTGTAATTCTTCAATATATAAAAGTGTTTAGAGAAGGCAGGGCGGGGTATTTCCCTGTCCTGCCTTTAATTTTTTAAACTGAAGTTTATGACAATAGAACAAATAGCAAGTGCTGTATATAATAATACAGTAACTGGATTAGCTGGAATTACTTCAAATCCCAAAATATCTGTAGAACAACTTCAGGATGAAGTAGTAGCTGAACGTAACCAGATAATGAGAGAATTTCTTTTAAAAGGAATTTTAACTTTAGATGAGTTATTTTTAGCAATTAATTGTATTGAAGTTGATTGCGATTACATGTCAAAATGTTGTGATTTGCAAGTTGGAGAAAAAGCATTGCACTTTGAAATTCCACCGATTATTTATATAAACGGAATAGATACAATAAGATTTGTAGGCAGTATAGATAGACACACTCGTTATAATATTTATACAGATGAAACTTATAGATTTCATAAGTATAGAAAAAATAAACCAGGAAGTCCGTATGTCTATATAGATACTGCAATTAATTCTAATGGTAATATGGATGGATATATTTTTAATGTTCCTTTTGTAAAATATATATCTGTAATTGCACTATTCTTAGATCCAAGAAAGCTTTTAGAATGAGATTGTTGTTCTGAAAATCCTGAGGTATATCTAGATTGTGGAATTCTATCTGATGAAATTATTAAAAGAATGACTGAGAAATATATTCGCTGGTATAAGCAACTCGCTACTCCTGTCACTCCTAACGATCAAACTCCTAAATAGTTATGAAGTTAAATAATATAAATTCTGTATATTCTCTTGCTAATATATTATATGGGGTTACAATAAATCCTGATAATTTTGAGGATATAGTTTTAAATGGTTTACAGTTAATAGGTAACAAACATTCTAGAATATATAGATATGTAGGAGATACTACAAATAGAATACTAGAATTACCCTGTAATTTATCTTTTATAGAATCTGTAACAATTCCATTTGAAGACTTTCAATCTACTTCAGATACTAGTATATTTCCATTAGTTCAAAATGCTTATTATGAAAGATATAATGAAGCTTGAAAATGGAATAAAGATCCATTATACCAATCAGGAAAGCTATTAAATTATAATGAGATAAATAATGCATTAGAGTTTGATAGAGATTACTCAAATGTATCTGTATTGTATCATGGAGTAATTGTAGATGATGATGGACTACCACTTATAACAGATAAAGAACTAACTGCATTAGCTGCATATGCCGCATATATCGATTTATATAAAAAGAGTCTTGTATTAAGAGATAGTAATTCTTTTCAAATAGCTCAAGCAGTTAAACAAGAATGGTTGAGAGCTTGCAGTGATGCTAGAGTTCCTGAACATATCTCGCAAAATGAAATGAATGAGATTCTTGATGCTCGTACACGTTGGGATAGAAAGCAATACAAGAAATCATTTAAACCTGTTAACTAATGAATAAAAAAATGTTTCCTCATGGTTTTAACTCTAGGGAACTATATAATGGGTTAAATCCTAAATTACTAAAAGGAAGATGAGTAAAAAATAGATATAAAGATCGTAAGAATCTAGCTGCTAAGATTTTTGATGACTGTTTTTATGAGATCTTATTGGATATTATAAATAATAATGTTACCTTTGTACTACCTCTGCGTTTTGGGAATTATGGAGAAATTTCTATGAAACAAATTGCAGATGAAGACTTTAAACAAGCATATAGAAGAGGTAAATTTAATAATATTGATTTTGTATTATCTCAATTTACAGGAAACCAGCTAGTATATAGATATATGAAGCATAATAAAGAAACTATGGAAAAACCAATCTATGTTGATAAATATCTTAAAAAACTCATAGATCAATATACTGAAGAAGCAAAAGTGTACTATTAATTATGATTAAAGAATTAGACGATTATTTAGGTATTATACAAGAAAAATATCCAAAGATCTCAAAAGATGAGTTAAAAAGAGTTATAGAACACGGTTTTAGTAGTTTTCATTTATTAGCTAAAAGTGGAGCAGATGTAGTTTTAGGAAATCATAACTATACTGCTTTTTGTGGGAAGATGTTTTTTGATGATTATAAAAGAGTTAGATATAATAATATTAAACATCGTATTAAATTAAGACTGAAATATAAGTACGCTCAAGAAGTATATAACGGAGCGTACTATTTCGGTCTAACTGAAGCTGAGTGAGAATTTTATAAAACTCAGATAACTTCAAAGCGTAGATCTAAAATAAAGTTTAGAGATTTGAAGTTATATAAAATACAAGAAGAGTGTTATTTAGATAGATCTAGAACACACTTCTTTAAATTATACTATCCAATTGATGTTGGATGGACATT
>DBFNNF010000263.1:0-2297 GCA_048407585.1 Lactobacillus johnsonii
TTTAGTTTTATTTTTATTATTAATTGGTCAATTGGCCTACTTACAGCTTTTCTACGGTGGACGTTTTCAAGCAGAAGTACAGCAAACTGACCAAAAGATTGTATCAAATAATGTACCACGTGGTGTGATGTATGATAGCAGCGGTAAAGTTTTGGTAGGTAATAAAGCTAATAACGCAATTACTTATACCAAAAATTCTAGCATTACGTCTAGTCAAATATATAAAATTTCTAATCGCTTAAGTCAATATATAACACTTGATGATGAAGAACCTACCCAAAGACAGCTCTATGATTATTATTTAGCTAACAGTAAAATATCAGAAAAGGAAACAGCTAAGCTGCCTCGATCTGAGCGTTATGACAGTAATGGGGATGCTTTAAGTTCAAGTCAAATCTATAATAATGTCTTAAAGCGTGTTGAAAAGCAAGATATCCATTTTACTAAACGTCAAAAAACAGCTGCTTTAATTTTTAATAAGATTTCTGGAGCATACACCTTATCCACTATCTATATTAAGAATAAAGATCTAACTGATCGAGAAATGGCATTAGTTGGAGAGCATTTATCTGAATTACCAGGTGTAGGCATTGGAACTGACTGGTCAAGAAGTTATCCAAATGGAAAATCCATTAAAAGTATCATTGGTTCCGTTTCTTCAGAAAAAGCTGGTTTACCAAGTGATAACTTGCAGTACTACTTAACGCAAGGCTACTCACGAAATGACCGTGTAGGTACAAGTTACTTAGAAGAAAAGTATGAACCGCTTCTGAAAGGAACTAAGTCTAAGTCACAGGTAGTTACTAAGTCCGGAGATGGTGTTGAACAAACTAAGACTGTCTATAAAGGACAAAGTGGTGCCAGTTTGATTTTGACAATGAATGCTAAATATCAACAACAAGTAGAAGATGCACTAAAGAAGCAATATGCGGCTGCTAAAGCTGCAGGTGCTACGCAGTATTCTAATGGTGCCTATGCAGTAGCGATGAATCCAAAGACTGGAGCACTTTTAGCGATTGCAGGTATTGATCATAATGCAAAGACTAATAAAGATACTGATGATGCGTTAGGTGTAATTAATAAATCCTTTGTTATGGGGTCTGCAGTCAAAGGGGCAACTGTTGCGGGTGGATTAATGAATGGTGTTATTACACCAACTAACAACGTAATGCCCGATACGCCAATTTACTTGCCAGGTTCTCCAATTAAGAAATCTGTTTACCCAGTTGGTACATTTGGTAGTCTTGATGCTCCAACAGCCCTTGAAGTATCAAGTAACATTTACATGATGCAATTGGCTTTAAGATGGGTAAATGCTAAATATACGCCACATAGTTTTATCTCAATGCCTTCAGATGCATTTACTAAATTGAGACGTAATTTTGCAATGTTTGGTTTGGGTCAAAAAACTGGTGTAGACCTTCCTGGAGAAGTTTCAGGAATTCAAGGTCGTTCATATAACTCAGCTGGTCAATTGCTTACAGGTTCTGTTCTTGACTTGTCTTATGGGAACTATGATGCTTATACGCCAATTCAATTAGTACAATATATTTCAACTATTGCTAATGGTGGTTATCGTATGCGTCCATATCTAGTTCAATCAGTTGGTGAGACTAATTCGCAAGGTAATAAAGTATCAATTCTTCATAACACTAAGCCACAGGTTCAGATGCGTATTCCTTGGACGCAGGATCAACTTGATGTTATTCATCAAGGTATGTATCGTGTTGTTCATGGTACTAATTCATGGGGAACAGCCCATTCATTAAAGAACGTTAAGCCTTCGATTTCTGGTAAAACTGGTACTGCTCAGACTTTTTATTATGATGAAGATAACCCAGGTAATCCGAATGCGCCAGAAGTTATTAACGCTACTTTTGTTGGTTATGCCCCATCAAAAGATCCTGAAATCGCTGTAGCTGTGGTCTTCCCAGGACTGGACCCGGATAAAGAAGGTTCATATACTTTGCAAGTGGCAAAGGCAATGGTTGAAGACTACTTCAAACTTAATAAATAGAAAAGTACTGGTAAAAGTGCGGAAAACATGGTATAGTTTAACAGTTAACTAAATAAGTAGGTGGTGGAAAACATGGCAGAACATATTATCCTTGAATGCACCGAATGTGGCGATAGAAGTTACTTATCTGAAAAGAATAAGCGTAAGCATCCGGAACGTTTAGCTTTAAAGAAGTATTGCCCAGTTGAAAGAAAGGTAACACTTCACCGCGAAACTAAGTAATCAAAGCAACAGGCAATTCCTGTTGTTTTTTTGTATCTAATGATATTTTATTTAATGA
>DBFNNF010000264.1:0-32301 GCA_048407585.1 Lactobacillus johnsonii
GTCTTTACGGGATGCTCTTTGCTTGGTCTTACTTATATTCACAAAGAATCATGATGCCAATTTATTTAGCAATCCTAAATGGAATTTTTATGGTAATTTTAGCCTAACAAAAAACGAGGAACTTCATAAAGTTCCTCGTTTTTTAATATAAGCGGATAGCGTGAATCGAACCCGCATCTTCAGCTTGGGAAGCTGACATTTTACCATTAAACTATACCCGCATAAGCAAAATGATTATATCATTTTGCTAACGATGTGGCAACTGATGTCTATTTAGGTTATATTCTGACCGGTCAAGTAGAGAAGTAAAGTTTTGAAAGAGCCAACGACGTAATTCAGATGGCTTTAACACTAATGGCATTCTTTCATGAACTGGAAGCACAGTATCATTAGAAGCGGTAGTGACCATTGAAAAGTCATCACCTTTATAAATACCAGCAATTAATGCCATCGGTTCATCTTTTGCAGTAAAAGATGAGTGTTCATGATAGGTTTTGTTATTTGATGCAAGGTAAGTTTGCTTACTACTTTCCCAGAATTCATTAGCTAAAATAATGCAGCGCTGGCGAGCAAATGAATCATCCCACATTGATGGTTTTTCTTCATAAAAACGTTCTACCCGAGCATTATAAATTACCCGATTCTTTTTAAATGGACTTGGATAGCCCCATTTCTTTTCAACTAACTTTAGTTCGTCATCGCTATATAGCATAACTAAAGATGGAGATTTAGGGTAAATTTGAGTAACAGATTCAAATTTGTCTTCAATGTTTTTTGATACAACTAGTGGTAATTTTAAATCAGTTTTTAGATATGTCTTAATTTCTTTAAGTGATGGCATTTCATAATGACTACACATCTCTATTCATCCTTTCTTTATGTAATTTTTCTCTCAATTTAATTTTAGCAAGTTTTAGGTAAGTTTAAACAAATAAGGATTTTTGCTAGAATTGGAGGTAAAGCTAAAGATTACAGATATATTGGAGAAAAAATATGACAAAGGAAATTTTATTAACTGGAGATAGACCAACCGGAAAACTTCATATTGGTCACTATATTGGCTCTTTAAAAAACCGTGTAAAATTACAAAATGAAGGTAAATATGACCCTTATATTATGATTGCGGACACTCAAGCACTAACTGATAATGCTAGAGATCCTGAAAAAATTAAGAATAGCTTAATTCAAGTAGCTTTGGACTACTTAGCTGTTGGACTAGATCCTGAAAAGTCTACTATCTATGTGCAATCACAAATCCCTGCTCTTTTTGAATTAACTGCTTATTACATGGATTTGGTAACAGTTGCACGTCTAGAAAGAAATCCAACTGTTAAAACTGAAATTAAGCAAAAGAACTTTAAGGATTCAATTCCAGTTGGTTTCTTAAACTATCCAGTTTCTCAAGCAGCAGACATTACTGCTTTTAAAGCAACAGTAATCCCAGTTGGGGATGATCAAGAACCAATGCTTGAACAAACTAGAGAAATTGTTCGTACTTTTAATAGAGTTTATAACACTGATATTTTAGTTGAACCAAAGGGTTACTTCCCACCAAAGGGACAAGGTAGACTTCCAGGTTTAGATGGAAATGCAAAAATGTCTAAATCACTTGGAAATGCAATTTACTTGTCTGATGATGCAAAGACTGTACAAAAGAAAGTTATGTCAATGTACACGGATCCAAACCATATTCATGTTGAAGATCCTGGTCAAGTAGAGGGTAATACTGTCTTTACTTATCTTGATGTTTTTGCACCAGATAAAGATAAGGTGGCTGAACTTAAGGAACAATATCAAAAAGGTGGCTTAGGGGACGTTAAAATTAAACGCTACTTGAATAAGGTTCTTGAAGAAGAACTTGGGCCAATTAGAGAGCGTAGAGAGAAGTTTGCTCAAGATCCAGATGCTGTATACGAAATGTTACTAGAGGGATCAAAGAAGGCAAATGAAGTTGCTAACCAAACTTTACAAGAAGTTAGAGAAGCAATTGGTTTAAATTATTTTGATAGGTTAAATAAATAATTTAAAGAGGGTAAGACTGATGACAAGAGACAGGATTCCGTGGAAGCAATATTTTATGATGCAGGCGTTAGTTATTGCACAGCGCTCAACTTGTGACCGGGCCTTAGTGGGAAGTGTGTTGGTCAAGGACGACCGGATGATTGCCACTGGTTATAATGGAAGTGTTTCTGGACAACCTCATTGTGATGACGTTGGTCATTTAATGGTTGATGGACACTGTGTTAGAACTATTCACTCGGAAATGAATGCCTTAATCCAGTGTGCTAAAAACGGTATCTCAACTGAAGGTACTGAAATCTATGTGACTTATTTTCCTTGCTTTAATTGCAGCAAATGCTTAGTTCAGGCTGGTATTAAGAAAATTAACTATTATTATGATTATCATGATAATCCGTTAGCACTCAAGTTGCTGCGTGAAAAGGGTGTGGCGATTGAACAAGTAACGCTAGATCATAAATATGTTCAAAGCTTAGCTGACAGGTTAGAGAAGGCGGATAATGAAAAATAAGTTTATCAGTTTTGGAATACTCTTGATTTCCTTTTTACTATTTACTGCTAGCACAACTTCTTTTGTTAGTGATCCGCAAAATTTATTTAATAACCAAACTAAAGAGTTAGTAACTCAAAAAAATAAAGAATACCAAAAAACAAAAAATAAACCTGAAATTCGACTTTTAAGTCTAAAAAATAGTAATGACATTAATAAAATTAGACCGATGAAAAATCAGATAATTATTGTAGCTGCGTTACAAAATAAAAGAAAAAATGTTCAAATTCTTGTTGGTAAAAATTACCAAGATGTTTTGGCACAAAACAAGTGTAGCAACATTATCCGATATGCAGGTGATAAATTACGAAGCGAGAAAAAAACAACTTTCAACTCAGGGATTCGATTAGTTTTTAATGCCTGTGCAACTTTAATTGCCCAAAAAGATAAGTTATCTTATGATAAAAATTCTTTGACGCAAGAAGAGTTACAAAAAATTGATCACCCACAAAGTGTAAGTTTAGTTTGGGGATTAGTGATTGCAGCTTTAATTAGTTTTGGATTAGTTTTATTCAAAAGCACGCGAAAGCCACATTAGGGGCTTGACTAAATGCTAGTTAGCCGTTAAAGTATCAATAGAAATTAAATATGAGAGCAAATAAACTGTTAGGTGAGACTCCTACGTGAACACATGCTGTCGCCCAGCAACATCCAGAGATGCCAACGGGTCAAACAGGGATCGTCGATATAAGGCCCTCCCCAGCCAGCTAGTTATATTTTTATAACCTTACGTCACGTAGTGTTAAAACTGAACGACGAGTATAAAAATCGCTTGGATTTAAGCCGATGCAGTTTTTGCATCGGCTTTTTGTTTGTTTGCTAGGTTCTTAAGAAAGGATGTTGAAGATGTTAAAAATCAACACTTCCGGCAAAAGACATACTACAGACACCAAGCTGGTGCGCCGGATTGCATGCGAAGATAAATTTGCAACACTGCAACGATTAAAAACCTCAATTAGTGGCCTTCAAACTAAAGATGCGAGGCAACGCTTAGCAAAAAATGGTCCTAACGAAATTGTAAATAAACCTAAAAGTACTAGACTTCAATTTTTATGTGAAGCATTTATGACACCTTTTACAAGTATTCTTTTAGGCTTAGCAATTGTATCTATTATGCTTAACTATAAACTAAAAGTTCATAATTTAGATACACCTGTTTTAATTATTTTAGTTTTAGCTATTTCTGGAATGTTAAGTTTCATTCAAAATATTAAGATTAGAGCAGCTATTCAAAATTTACTACATAAAATATCGCCGACTACTAAAGTTATGCGTGACTGCACGCCACAAGAGTTGGCAACTAAGGAGTTAGTGGCTGGGGATATTATCTTGTTACAAGCTGGAGAAGTGGTTCCGGCAGATGTAAGAATTTTAAAGAATAATAATATAATTTGTTCAGCTGATTTCTTTATGGATGAAGATAATCCAGTATATAAGAGTGAAATTACTTCTTTAGGTCAGAGAAACAATCATGGTTATGTAGACTATTCAAATATTTTATACGCAGGTACAAGAATTATCTCTGGTTCTGGAGTTGGAGTAGTATTTGCGACTGGAAAAGAGACTATTTTTGGAAAATTGGCTCAAAATATTTCCAAGATGGAATTAAAGAAACACGTATTTAATTTAGATACCAGAAATTTAACAAGAGTATTTTTAATTCTAGCTGCAGTTATTGTTCCTTTGTTTTTAGTAATTAGTAGTATGATGCATGGCAACTGGGAAAATACTTTAGTATTTGCTCTTGCAGTAGTTGTCGGATTAACCTCTGATGCAGTTCCTATTTCTATCACTAGCCAATTACTAAAAAATTCAATTCACCATCCGAGTAATAGCATGGTAATGAAAAAACAAAATCAATCTAACTAGGAATTTCTAAAAAAGAAATTCCTTTTTTAGTACACAAATTTATATAGGCATGCTATGTTATACTAGCAATTAAAAGACTTATGAGAGGAAGAATAAAGATGGCTGAAAAGAAAACTTTCTATATTACTACACCTATTTACTATCCATCTGGAAAATTAACTATCGGTAATGCGTACACTACTATTGCTGCCGATACCATGACTCGTTATAAAAAATCTCGCGGTTTTGATACATTCTTCTTAACTGGAACTGATGAACATGGACTTAAGATTGAGCAAAAAGCTGAAGCACAAGGTATTAAGCCACAAGAATTTGTAGATAAAATGGCTAATTCTTATAAAGATTTATGGAAAATGTTAGACGTTTCCTATGATCGCTTTATTAGAACAACTGATGAAGATCACGTTAAAGCTGTACAAAAGATTTTTGAAAGATTATTAAAGCAGGGCGATATTTACTTAGGCGAGTACACTGGTTGGTATTCTGTAGAAGATGAAGAATACTTCACTGAATCACAACTTGCTGAAGTATATAAAGATGATGATGGCAATGTGATTGGCGGAAAGGCTCCATCAGGACATGAAGTACGTTTAGTTAAGGAGCCATCATACTTCTTCAGAATGAGTAAATATGCTGATCGCTTACTTCAATACTACAAGGATCACCCAGACTTTATTTTGCCTCACTCTCGTGAGAAAGAAATGGTAAATAACTTTATTAAGCCAGGTTTAGAAGACTTATCTGTCACTCGTACAACCGTTGATTGGGGAATTCCTGTACCTAGTGATCCTAAACATGTTGTTTATGTGTGGATTGATGCTCTTTCTAACTATATTACTGCTCTTGGATATGGTTCAGACGATGATTCATTATTTAAGAAATATTGGCCAGCTGACGTACATTTAGTTGGTAAAGAAATTGTTCGCTTCCACACTATTTATTGGCCAATTATGTTAATGGCACTTGATCTCCCTCTTCCAAAGCAAATCTTTGGTCATGGCTGGGTATTGATGAAAGACGGTAAAATGTCTAAATCAAAGGGTAATGCTGTTTACCCAGAAATGATTGTTAAACGTTATGGTTTAGATGCTCTTCGTTATTACTTGATGCGTGCAATTCCATTTGGTTCAGATGGTATTTTTACTCCTGAAGATTTTGTTGAAAGAGTTAACTTTGATTTAGCTAATGATTTAGGTAACTTGTTAAATAGAACTGTTTCAATGATTAATCAATATCAAGATGGACAAGTTGCTCCAGTTGCTTCAGAACAAGACGAATTTGCAAAAGATTTAATTAAAACAGCAAATGAAACAATTGCTGAATATCAAAAACAAATGGATGCCCTCCACTTCTCTCAAGCTTTAGATAGTGTTTGGAAGCTCATTTCTCGTGCAAATAAATATATTGATGAAACTATCCCTTGGACGTTAAATAAAGAGGGCAAGAGTGAAGAACTATCTAAAGTAATGACTAACTTGGCTGAAAGTTTACGTTTAATTGCAATTTTAATTGCACCAGTTATGACGCAGAGCCCAGTTAAGATGTTTGAACAACTCGGACTTGACTGGAAGAATGATGATCAAAAGAAACTTGATTTTGGCGGCTTTGACTGGAACATTAAGGTAACAGAAAAGCCGACTCCAATCTTCCCACGACTTAAAAATGATGTTGAAGTTAAGTACATTAAGGAAGAAATGAAGAAGGCTAAGCCAAAGAAGAAGACTAGAAGTCAACAAAAAGAAGAAAAACACATTACAATTGATGATTTTGACAAAGTTAAAATTCAAGTAGGTCAAATTTTATCCGTTGAGCCAGTAAAGGGATCAAGTAAATTATTAATGTTTAAACTTGATTTTGGTGATGGAAACGAACGTCAAATTTTAAGTGGTATTCGTAAGTTTTATCCAGATGCAAGTGAACTTTTAGATAAAAAGGTCCTTGCAGTTACTAACTTAAAGCCACGTAAGATGCTAGGACATGAAAGTCAAGGTATGCTTTTATCTAGTGAAAAGGATGGCAAGGTTAAATTAGCTATTGTTGGCGATGAACATGAGGTTGGAGCTGAATTAGGCTAATGGAGATTTTTGATTCGCATACACACTTAAATGATGTACCTTTTCGCGGAAAAGAAGATATTTATCTTGAACGAGCTAAAGAATTGGGTGTTGTGAAAAGTGCGGTTGCTGGACAAGATCCTGAATTTAACGAACGTGCGATTGACTTGAGTCAAAGATTCGATAACTTATATGCTATTGTTGGCTATTGTCCGGATGTTGCTAAAGACTATGATCAAAAAGCTGAGGATAAGCTAGTTGAGCAACTAAAAGAACCTAAAACTGTCGCTTTAGGAGAAATTGGACTAGATTATTATTGGGATGAATCCCCTAGAGATGTACAACGTAAAGTTTTTGCGCGACAACTTGATTTGGCTCATAGTTTGAAAATGCCTGTTAATATTCATACTCGAGATGCTTTTGAAGATACTTATCAAGTTTTGAAAGATAGTCATATTGGTGAATATGGTGGGATAATTCATAATTTCAATGGTGATCCGGAATGGCTCAAGAAGTTTCTTGACCTAGGGATGATGGTTTCATTTTCTGGTGTGGTTTCTTTTACTAAAGCAGTTGATGTTCATGCTTCAGCTAAGGTTGTGCCGTGGGACAAATTTTTAATTGAAACTGATGCTCCATATTTAACCCCGAAGCCATACCGTGGAAAACAAAATGAAACAGGATATGTACGTTATGTAGCTGAAGCAATTGCCGATTTGCGTGGAAGCTCTGTTGAAGAAGTAGCCAAGCATACATTTGAGAATACGATGAGGGCATATGGAATCAGAAAATAAAAAACAATTTAATGCTGTAATAATTGTTGAAGGTCGAGATGATACCAAGCGTCTAAAACAATTTTTTCCTGGAATTGAAACTATTGAAACCAATGGTTCAGAGGTATCTGAACAAACTTTAGCTGAAATAAAGAAGCTTTCAAAAACTAGAGAAATAATTATTTTTACTGACCCAGATTATAATGGCGAAAGGATTCGGCGCTTAGTTACCCAAGCAGCTCCTCAGGCTAAGCAAGCTTTTATTACACGCAAAGAAGGGGAACCAACTAAGCGTGGAAATAGTTTAGGAGTTGAACACGCTTCAAAAGAGGCCTTGGTTCGTGCTTTAAGTGATTTGCATGAAATTAAACCGATCGA
Source organism: Lactobacillus johnsonii (assembly GCA_048407585.1). GTDB lineage: Bacteria > Bacillota > Bacilli > Lactobacillales > Lactobacillaceae > Lactobacillus > Lactobacillus johnsonii_C. Next base: position 7,644 of record DBFNNF010000264.1, read on the forward strand.
AAGTGATATCACTAAAGAAAAGTACGATGAGTTAGGCTTGGGAATGAGTTCAGGTGCTCGTCTTTTACGTGAGAAGGTTGGGATTAAGCTAGGAATTGGATATGGAAATAGTAAACAATTTTATAAACGCTTAAAGATGTTTGGAATTACTTATGATGAATTAAAGAGGGCAGTTGAAGATGTCAAATAGTATGCCGATTGCAAGTCCAGTTAGAACTCAAGCAATTGTTAATCGCTATTTTATGCATGCGAAAAAGAATTTAGGTCAAAACTTTTTAATAGATTTAGCAGCAATTAAAGGAATTGTTGAAGCAGCAGATATTAAACCAGGAGACCAAGTTATTGAAATTGGACCTGGAATTGGTTCATTAACTGAACAACTTCTTTTAGCTGGAGCTAAAGTTTTGGCTTATGAGGTTGATCAAGATTTACCAGAAATCTTAAACAATGAATTGCCACAAAAAATTGATGGTGAAGAATTGAAAGATCGCTTTAAGTTGGTAATGAAAGATGTATTGAAAGCTAACTTTGTAGAGGATAATGATGGCTTTCTTGATTTAAGTAAATCAGTTAAGATTGTTGCTAATTTACCTTACTACATTACAACTCCAATTATTTTCAATCTAATTAAGAGTGATTTGGATTTCTCAAGTTTAACTTTAATGATGCAGAAAGAAGTTGCTGAACGGTTGGTTGCTAAGCCTAAGACAAAGGAATACGGTCCTTTATCTATTGCCGTGCAAAGTCGGATGAATGTTCGCTTAGCCGAAGAAGTAAAGAGTACATCTTTCATGCCAAGACCTAAAGTTGATTCTGCTGTTGTTGTTTTAACGCCACTTCTTGAAAAGCCTGACATTAATGATTATGCATTCTTCGATCATGTAGTAAAAATGTGCTTTGCTCAACGTCGTAAAACTTTAGCTAATAATTTGAAGACTTTAATCAAAGATAAAGATGAACGCGAGAAATTAATTAATGATCTAGGGCTAGATGTTAGAGTTCGTCCGGAAGAATTAACCCTAAATCAATTTGTTCAGTTGGCACATCTTTTAAACGATCGGCAGGCATAAAACGGTTACAAATTACAGACTTGAAAAAATATTAATTTTTTGATAAAATGAATCCAAGCAAAGGAGTGACGTCCAGTGCCAACAACACTAATGGCAATTAAACAAAGTTTGGATTCTCATTTGGGTGAAAACTTAGTAGTAGTAGCTCAAGCAGGAAGAAAAAAAGTAACCCGTCGTAAAGGTAGATTAACTAAGACTTATCGGGCTGTATTTGTTGTAGATCTTGACCAAGATCAAAATAATTTTGAACGAGTATCTTATAGTTATACCGATTTATTAACCAAAAACATTGAACTCGAGTTTGATGAAATGTAGTCGACAATAGAATATTACGAACAATCACTAGTATTTCACTTAAAATGCTAGTGATTTTTCTTTATATAGAGTATATTTAAACGTAGAAATCTATTTAATGTTTAGGAAGGTAAAAGCATGAAACGTTCAGAAAGATTAGTTGATATGGTTAAGTATCTTTTGGCTCGCCCTCATACTTTGATTGCATTACCATTTTTTGCAGATCGCTATGGTGCAGCAAAATCTTCAATTTCAGAAGATTTGGCAATTTTACGTCAAACTTTAGCCAACGATCAAAATGGAATTTTAGAAACTGTAGCAGGAGCAGCCGGTGGAGTAAGATACATTCCTTTTGTAGGAAAAAAAGAAGCTACAGACTATCTTCATGATTTAGCTGACCGTATTGAAGATCCTGATCGTATTTTACCCGGTAATTTTGTTTACTTATCCGATATTTTAGGTTCGCCGCAAGATTTACGTCAAATTGGACAACTGATTGCTACCAAATATGCCTATAGTAATGTTGACTATGTAATGACGATTGAGACTAAAGGAATTGCTCTTGCACAAGCAGTAAGTCGTTTCTTAAATGTGCCATTTGTAATGGTTAGAAGACGTCCTAAAATTACTGAGGGATCAACAATTTCAGTTAATTATGTTGCTTCTTCAAGTGAACGAGTTGAAAAAATGGAGTTAGCCAAAAGACTCCTCCCAGAAGGAAGTAATGTACTAATTGTCGATGACTTCATGAAAGGTGGAGGCACTTTAACTGGGATGGAAGAACTAGTTAAAGAATTTAAAGGTACTGTTGCCGGTATGTGTGTACTTTGCGAAACAAAGTATGCCTCTCAAAAAGTAGTTGATGACTACCAATCTTTAATTAAAATCACTGAAGTTGACAGGGATAAGAAACTAATCAAAGTACGACCAGGTAATTTCTTAGAGCAGACAGACTTCAATCGTTTCCCAAAATGATATACTGATAGATAGCTTAAATACAATATTGAGGGGATATTAAATTCATGAATAAATATGTTGTTATCTTAGCTGCTGGAAAAGGTACCCGTATGAAGTCAAAGCTTTACAAGGTATTACATAAGGTTTGCGGAAAAACTATGGTAGAACATGTCGTTGATGCAGCAAAGGGAACTAATCCAGATAAGATTATCACTGTTGTTGGTAATGGCGCAGAGAGTGTTAAAGATGTATTAGCAGGTCAGTCAGAATTTGCTTTTCAAGAAAAGCAATTAGGAACTGGAGATGCAGTTTTAGCAGCAAATGATCTATTAGAAAAGTTAGAGGGATCAACTTTAGTTGCTACTGGGGATACTCCATTATTTACAGCTGAAACCTTTAATAACTTATTTAAAAAACACGAAGAGAGCGGAAATAGTGCAACTGTTTTGACCGCAAAAGCTCCAAATCCATTTGGCTATGGACGTATCATTCGTGACGAAGATGGAAATGTTCTGAGAATTGTTGAACAAAAAGATGGTACTCCAGAAGAGTTAGCTGTTGATGAAATTAATACTGGTGTTTTTTGTTTTGACAATAAAGAATTATTTAAAGCTCTAAAACAAGTAGGTAACGACAACGCACAAGGTGAATACTATCTAACTGATGTTTTAGAAATTATGCGCAAGGCTGGTCACAAGGTCGGTGCATATGAAATGCCAGACTTTAGCGAAAGTCTAGGGGTTAACGACCGAATTGCTCTTGCTCAAGCAACTAAAATTATGCAAAGAAGAATCAATGAGGAACACATGAGAAACGGTGTATCATTTATTGATCCTGATACTGCATATATTGATAGCGATGTTAAAATTGGCAACGATACTGTTATCGAAGGAAATGTTGTTATTAAGGGTAAGACTGAAATCGGTAGTAATTGTTATATCACTAATAGTTCAAGAATTATTGACTCTAAGATTGGTAATAATGTAACTATTACTTCTTCAACTCTTCAAGAAGCTCAAATGGATGATAATACTGATATTGGCCCTAACTCTCACCTTCGTCCAAAGGCAGTAATTCGCAAAGGTGCACATATTGGTAACTTTGTTGAAATTAAGAAGGCTGAAATTGGTGAAAATACCAAGGTAGGACACTTAACTTATGTTGGGGATGCAACTTTAGGTAAAGATATTAATATTGGCTGCGGAACTATTTTCTCTAACTACGATGGCGTTAAGAAGTTCCATACTAATGTTGGTGATCATTCATTCATTGGTGCCGGTGCTACGATTATTGCTCCAGTTAATATTGCCGATCATGCATTTGTTGCAGCAGATTCTACAATTACTAAAGATGTTGAGAAGTACGATATGGCAATTGCTAGAGGTAGACAAACTAATAAACCAGATTATTGGCACAAATTACCTTTAGCAAAAGATAAAGAATGGAAATAAATTTAAAAGAAGTTGTTAAATACAACTTCTTTTTTTGCTATTTACAAGCGTAACAAGCATTTTTTTGCTATTATTAAATGTGGAATTGTAATTTTTCGGTGGAGGAAATTATGTCTCAATTAGACAAAGAAATTAAAATTTTTGCGCTCAACTCTAATAAGCCTTTAGCAGAAAAAATTGCTGATAAGGTGGGAGTTAAGCTTGGTAAGTCTGATGTTAAACGTTTCAGCGATGGTGAAATTCAAATTAACATCGATGAATCAGTTCGTGGTAAAGATGTTTATTTAGTACAATCAACCTCAGCTCCAGTAAATGATAATTTAATGGAATTGTTGATCATGATTGATGCTGTTAAGCGGGCTTCAGCTAGAAGCGTTAACTTAGTTATGCCTTACTACGGATACGCACGTCAAGATAGAAAAACACGTGCACGTGAACCAATTACAGCTAAGTTAGTAGCTGATATGTTACAAAAAGCTGGTGCTGATCGAGTACTTTCACTTGATTTACATGCCCCACAAATTCAAGGCTTCTTTGATATTCCTGTTGATAATTTGATGGGAGCACCTCTTCTTGCTGACTACTTCTTGAGTCATGATTTAGAAAAAGATGCCGTTGTAGTTTCCCCTGATCATGGTGGTGTAACTAGAGCAAGAAAGCTAGCAGAATTCCTTAAGACTCCAATTGCAATTGTGGATAAGCGCCGTCCAAAGGCAAATGTTGCTGAAGTTATGAACATTATTGGAGATGTAAAAGGCAAGCGTGCCATTATTATTGATGATATGATCGATACTGCTGGTACTATTACTTTAGCATCTCAAGCTTTAATGGATGCTGGTGCAACTGAAGTTTATGCTTCAGCTACCCATGCTGTTTTATCAGGTCCCGCAATTGAACGTTTGAATAATTCACCAATTAAGAAATTGATCTTAACTGATTCAATTAACCAACCTGAAGAAAAAGATTTATCTAAGGCTGAAATTGTTTCTGTTGGACCATTAATGGGTGAAGCAATTAAATTGATTCAAGAGCATAAACCAGTTAGTCCACTATTTAATACTCGTTTTCAATCACATAATTAAGTAATAAGAACCAATACCTAAATGCTTAGGTATTGGTTCTTTGTTTATAAAAGCTATACCTTTATTTTAAAAATAAAAAAGCGTTTACATATTTCCGATAATTAAGGTAGTATATAAACTATACAGTTTTAAAGAGGGAACTATGGGAATATGACTACTTTATCTGATGTAGCAAAAAAAGCTAGTGTATCTAAGATGACAGTATCGCGGGTTATTAATCATCCGCAACAGGTGACGCCAGAATTAAGAAAAATTGTGGAAAAAGCAATGGAGCAATTGAATTATCATCCCAATTCAATTGCGAGTGCTTTAGCTCATAATCGGACTAATGTGGTTAAATTGGTAATTTTAGAAGATATTGATACAACCGAACCATACTATATGAATCTACTTTTTGGGATTGCTAAAGGACTAAGCAAAAAACACTACGCGATTCAATTAGCCACAGATAGGGATGTTGGCGGAGGAGACGGCTACATTATAACTGGTGGGCGAGCAACGGATGCAGAATGGTTAGATCAATTAGATAAACCTTTTGTTTTATTTGGAGAAAATCGCTACGGTTATGATTTTATTGATACAGATAACAAATTAGGTGAACAGCTGGCTACACAGTATGCACTTAATAAAAATTATCAATCAGTTGTTTTCATTGGAATTGATGAAAAAGAGCCTTTTGAATATTCAAGAGAAGCTGGCTACATCAATACACTTCAGAAACATAATATGATTCCAAAAATTTTTCGCATCCAAAACCATAGTAGTCTGGCTGAAAAATTAATTATTGATAATTGGAGAAAATTCGCACCAAATACATGCTTTATTTGTGCTAGTGATCGAATTGCAGTCGGAGTAGTACGAGCTATACAAAGAAAGAATGGAAATATTCCTCGGGATTTTGGTGTGATTGGTTTTGACGGAGTCTTTTTAGATCAAGTCTCAAATCCAAAACTCACTACAGTTAAGCAAAATTTATTTAAGCTCGGTGAGCTCTTAGCTGGGATGATTCTACAAAAAATTAAACAAGATGGAGCTCAACAAGGTGAGGTTTTGATTGAACCAGAATTAATAAAAAGTGAATCTACAAGAAAGTAAGAAGCTGTCTAAACAGCTTCTTTTTTGATACCGGTAACAGATAAAATTCACTGTAAGCGCTTAAAATAATTGCTTAAAATAAAATTCATGGAGGATGTGTATTATGAGACATTGGTATGATCAAGCAATTATTTATCAAATATATCCTAAGTCTTTTCAAGATTCCAATAATGACGGTGTTGGTGACTTAAATGGAATAAGAAAGAGAATACCGTATTTAAAGGAATTAGGAATCAATGCTGTTTGGCTAAATCCAATTTTTGTTTCTCCACAAGTGGATAATGGCTATGATGTATCAAATTATTTTGCTATTGATCCAAAGATGGGAACAATGGAGGATATGGACAACTTAATTAAAGAGATGCATGAGGCTGGTATTCATGTAATTATGGACTTTGTATTGAACCATACTTCTGATCAGCATCCCTGGTTTCAAGATGCTATAAAAAATCCAGAAAGTATATATCGCGACTATTATATTTTTGCTGGAGAAAACAATCAGCGTCCAAATAATTGGGGAAGTTTTTTCGGAGGAAGTGTTTGGGAAAAGGATCCTGCAGGAACTGGACAATTTTATTTCCATCTTTTTGATAAAAGAATGCCTGATTTGAATTGGAAGAATCCCGAAGTTAGACATGCAATGACCGAGATTGCAAAATATTGGTTGGAAAAGGGTATTGATGGATTAAGACTGGATGCCTTTATTCATATTGCAAAAGCCGATCTAAGACAGAATTTTCCGGTTAATAGTAAAGATGAAGAGCCAGTAATTGCAGAACCATTTTTTGCTAATTTACCACAAGTTCAAAAATGGATGCGTCCATTTTGTGAAGAAATAAAACAGGATTATCCTGATGCATTACTTTTAGGGGAAGCAGCAAGTGCAAATGTGAATTTGGCTGTGGATTATACAAATCAGGACAATCATTTAATGGATAGTGTAATTACTTTTAGATATTTTACTGAAGATCAGAGCAAAATTGATCCTAGTTTTTTGAGTAATTATCAACCTAAGCCATTAGATTGGGTTAAATTTAAACAAAATCAAACTATTTGGCAGCAGACCTTAAGTGGAATTTCTAAACCTACTCTTTATTGGAATAATCATGATATGGCAAGGCTGGCAACTAGGATTGCTAAAAATGATATTCAAGCAAGAAGTTTAGCAATGCTGATGTACTTACAGTGCGGTACTCCAATCATTTATTACGGTGAAGAGTTGGGGATGAAGAATTTACAATTTGAAGATATAAATGATTTTGAAGATGACACTGTAAAAGATTTTGTGAAGAGCGCAGAAAAGGCAGGTAAGACTTCAAAAGAAGCACTGTTAATGGCAAGCCAAACCCACAAGCTGCCTGCTCGAGGTCCAATGCCATGGGATAACGAAAGAAATAATGGCTTTACAGAAAAAGAGCCTTGGATTAAAGGCAGGAAGCTTGATAAGGCAAATGTAGCTGATGAAATAGCAGATGATAGTAGTATGTTTAACTTTTACAAAAAGCTTATTAGCTTGAAGAAAGAACAACTATTTCAAGAGGGTAATTATTATTTATGGCCAACGTCAAATGGGAGCTATGTCTATGAGCGTAATTTAAAAGATAAAAAAGCTCTTATTGCTGTTTCTTTGAGTCAAGAACCGATTGAACTTGAAGTAGGAAAAGAATTTAGTAATGAAAGATTATCAGCTGGTCAATATGATTTAGTGGCAGGAAAATTAAGACTAGAGCCATATGCCGGAGTAGTATTAGAAAATTAAAAAGATTGAGGAATAAAATATGCAACTTGCAGCTTTAAAACACAGAACTGAAAGTGAAGATTGTTTTGTTATTGATCATTCACACGTTAAAATTAGACTTCATACAGCAAAAGATGATGTGGAAAAAGTAATTGTTCATTACACTGATAACTATTTACCACCAGAGCAAGCGAAGGAACTTGAGATGGAGAAAGCGGGTAGAGGTCAAGTTAGTGATTACTGGACAGTAACTTTAACTGCACCTTATCATCGGATTAAATACACCTTTGAAGTAATTGGAAAAGATGGAAATCGTTATATCTTTGGTGATCGTAGTATTGAAAAATTTAGTGATGAAAAATTAAGAGAAGACGGAATGTATTTTAAAGTTCCATACTTCCATGATATTGATCGAATCAAAACACCAAAATGGCTTAAGGATATTGTATGGTATCAAATTTTTCCAGAGCGTTTTGCTAATGGCGATAAAAGTAATGATCCAGTAAATGTTAAAGAATGGAATCCAGAAGATCATCCAGGCAGAGAAGATTTTTATGGTGGAGACTTACAGGGAGTTTTAGATCATCTAGATGATCTACAGAAATTAGGAGTTACGGGATTATATTTCTGCCCAATTTTTAAGGCAAGTTCTAATCATAAATATGACACAATTGATTATTTACAAGTAGATCCAGCATTTGGAGACAAGGATTTATTTGCAAAAGTAGTTAATGAAGCACATAAGCGTGGGATGAAAGTGATGCTTGATGCTGTATTTAATCACTTAGGTGATCAATCAATGCAGTGGCAAGATGTAGTTAAAAATGGCGAAAAATCACGCTTTAAAAATTGGTTCCACATTAATTCATATCCTGTTGAACCATATCGTGACCCAAGTAAAGGTGAAAAAAATCCACCATATGAAACTTTTGCCTTTGAAAAACATATGCCTAAATTAAATACGGCTAACCCAGCAGTACAGGACTTTTTATTAGAAATTGCGACCTACTGGGTAAAATATTTTGATATTGATGCTTGGCGGCTAGATGTTGCAAATGAAGTTGACCACCATTTCTGGAAGAGATTCCATGATGAATTAGTTAAAATAAAGCCTGATTTCTATATTGTTGGGGAAATATGGCATTCAGCTCGTCCATGGCTTCAGGGAGATCAATTTACAGGTGTAATGAATTATCCATATACTTTGCAAATTGAAGACCACTTCTTCAAACATAAAATGGATGCTAAAGACCTTAGTGAACACCTAACTGATCAGTTAATGATGTATCCGGATATGGTTGACCAGGCTATGATGAATATGCTTGATTCCCACGATACGGCTAGAATTTTAACTTTAGCAAAAGACAATCAAGACTTAGCTTTGCAAGCAGTTGCGTATGAATTTGTTCAACCTGGAGTGCCATGTATTTACTATGGAACAGAAATGGGGATGAGCGGTGATAATGATCCAGATTGTCGTAAACCAATGGATTGGAGTAAGATAAATGGTCCAGTATGGCAAAGAGTCCATGAATTAGTGAAATTCAGACTAGATCATAGTGATACCTTAAATAAAGGTACTGTTAAGTTAACGGTAACAGAAAAAGGACTTCTAAAAGTTGAACGAACAGGCAAAGAAACAATAAAGGCCTACTATAATACCAGTAAACATAATGTGAAAATTGATAAAACAGCAGCTCTTAGTCAGAATTATAAAGCGGGAGTGTTAGCGCCAGATGGCTTTTTGATTGAGATTAAAGCTTAATATATGAAGAATAAAAAGCAGCAATAAGATGCTGCTTTTTTTCTTATAAATTTTTGATACCGGTAACATTAAAACAAACATTGTTAAGCGCTTTCAATGATTAGATAATAGATTTGTAAATAAAAAGACTTCACGAAAGTGATGGAGAATGATGATGAAGAGAATTTTTGAGGTTGATCCTTGGAAAGTAACGACACATGAATTTTCTAAGGAAGATAAAAGGTTACAAGAAAGTATTACTGCAATTGGTAACGATTATATGGGAATGAGAGGAAACTTTGAGGAGGGTTACTCTGGCGACACACTTCAAGGAACATATTTAGCAGGTGTGTGGTTCCCAGATAAGACAGTTGTTGGTTGGTGGAAAAATGGATACCCAAAATACTTCGGTAAGACACCAAATGCTCCAAGTTTTATTGGAATTGGGATCACCGTCAATGGTGAAAAAATTGATTTAGCTAAAGTAAAGTTTAGTGATTTTGAATTATCTCTTGATATGCATCAAGGACTTCTTTCAAGAAGTTTTATCTATGAAGGTAAAGATGTCAAAGTTAGATTTGAATTTGAACGTTTTCTTCATATTGTGCAAAAAGAAGCTGCTTTAATTAAGGTAAAAGCGACAGTACTTAAAGGAGAGGCCAAGATTGATTTTGATTCCACTTTAGATGGAACAGTTGTTAACGAAGATAGCAACTATGATGAACGCTTCTGGATTCCACTTGGTGAGAATAAGGATACAAAAACTATCCAAGTAAAAACTAAGCCTAATTCATATGAAGTGCCTCAATTTACAGTTTTACTTAAAGAATCTTTACGTCATAATGGTGAAATAATTCAAACTGAAGTTTCTACTAAAGAAGCGAAGTTAAGCGAAAAATTTACAGTTGAATTAAGTGAAGGACAAAGCTACGAACTTGAAAAAGACGTTATTGTTGTAACAAGTAGAGATGTTGAAGAAAAAGATCAAGCAAGTATTGCTGAAGATTTAATGAATAAGCTTCAATCAAAGAGCTTTGAAGAAAACTTAGCTGATCATACAGCTACTTGGAAGAAGCGCTGGGAAACTAGTGATGTTGAAATTGCAGGCGATGCAGCTGCACAACAAGGTATTCGTTTTAACATTATTCAATTATTCATGACTTACTACGGTGAAGATGAAAGATTGAATGTGGGTCCAAAAGGATTTACTGGTGAAAAATATGGTGGAGCAACTTACTGGGATACAGAAGCATTTATTGTTCCGATGTATCTTGCCATTACTAAGCCAGATGTTACAAAGGCACTTCTTCAATATCGTCATAATCAATTGCCAGGGGCATATCACAATGCTAAGGAACAAGGCCTTCCAGGAGCCTTGTTCCCAATGGTAACTTTCAATGGTATTGAATGTCATAACGAATGGGAAATTACTTTTGAAGAAATCCACAGAAATGCTGATATTCCACATGCAATTGCTATGTATACCGAATATACCGGCGATGATAGCTATGTTAAGAATGAAGGTATGGATGTCTTAGTTGGAACTGCAAGATTCTGGGCAGCTCGAGTTCATTGGTCTAAGTGGCGTAACAAGTATGTGATGCATGGCGTTACCGGACCAAATGAATATGAAAATAATGTCAACAATAACTGGTTTACTAACACTATGGCCAGATGGCTTCTGAAATATACGCTAGAGCGTTTACCTCTTGCAACTAAGGAAGCTCAAGAACGGGTTCATGTTACTGAAGAAGAAAAAGAAAAGTGGCAAGACATTGTTGATAAGATTTATCTACCGGAAGACAAGGAATTAGGTATTTTCTTACAACAAGATGATTTTCTTGATAAAGAGATTCGTCCAGTCAGTGAAATTGAAGATCAACGTCCTATTAACCAACACTGGTCTTGGGATAAGATCTTAAGATCACCATTTATTAAGCAAGCTGATGTTTTGCAAGGTATCTATTTCTTCCCAGAAAACTATACTAAGGATCAAAAAGAAAAGAACTTTGATTTCTATGAACCTTTAACTGTTCATGAAAGTTCACTTTCACCTTCAATTCACTCAGTTTTAGCTGCTGAATTAGGAAAGAAAGATAAGGCAGTTGAACTGTATGAAAGAACTGCAAGACTTGATTTAGATAATTACAACAATGATACAGTTGATGGTTTGCATATTACTTCGATGAGTGGATCATGGTTAGCTATTGTTCAGGGATTTGCTGGAATGAGATACGATCATGACCAATTGAAATTTAAGCCATTTATTCCAGATAACTGGGATCACTATAGCTTTAAGATTAACTACCGTGGTCGTTTAATTAAAGTTTATGTTGATCATCAAGAAACCAAGATCTCTTTACTTGAAGGTAAAGATCTAGAAATTCTTGTTAATGATAAGAAGGTAACGCTTAAAGAAGGTGAAAGTGAATGCTTAAAGGACTAATTTTTGACTTAGATGGAGTTTTAACAAATTCGGCTGTCTATCATTTAACTGCTTGGAATAATTTAGCTAAGGAATTAGGGATTAACTTAACGGATGATCAACTTGATAGCTTAAGGGGTATTTCAAGAATGGATTCTTTAAATCTGATTTTGAAATATGGCAATCAGGAAGATAAATATTCTGAAGCAGAAAAAGAAAAGTTCGCAGCAGAAAAGAATACTAAATTTGTTGAACAAGTTGAAAAAATGACGCCAGCAGATATTTTGCCAGGTATTCCAGAACTACTTAGTGATGCAAAGAAGCAAAACTTAAAAATGGTTATTGCTTCTGCCTCAAAAAATGCACCTAAGATTTTAACAAAGTTAGGAATTATGGATGAATTTGATGGCATTGTTGATCCAGCAACACTTCATCGCGGAAAACCAGATCCAGAAATTTATGAAAAGGCACAAGAATTGGCTGGTTTGAATGCAGACGAAGTAATTAGTTTTGAAGATGCTCAAGCCGGTGTTCAATCAATTAAAAGTGCTGGTCAATTTGCAGTTGGAATTGGGAATAAAGAGGTCTTGAAAGAGGCTGATTATATTGTTCCAACTACTAAAGAATTGAAACTTTCAGAAATTGAATCAGTTTTTAATAAAAAATAAGAGGGAAGTAGGGAAAGAGAATGGTTGAAGTAGATTTAAACCATATCTATAAAAAGTACGAAGGAAATGATAAATATTCAGTTAATGACTTTGATTTACATATCAAAGATAAGGAATTTATCGTTTTTGTTGGACCATCTGGTTGTGGTAAATCAACTACTTTGAGAATGGTTGCCGGTCTAGAAGATATTTCTAAAGGTACTTTAGAGATTGACCATAAGGTAATGAATGACGTTGCACCAAAAGATAGAGACATTGCCATGGTTTTCCAAAACTATGCTTTGTACCCTCATATGTCCATTTACGATAACATGGCTTTTGGATTAAAGCTTCGTCATTATAAGAAAGATGAAATTGATAAGCGAGTTAAGCATGCAGCAGATATTTTAGGTTTATCAGAATATCTTGATAAAAAACCAGCTGAATTATCTGGTGGTCAAAGACAGCGTGTTGCCTTAGGACGGGCAATTGTCCGGGATGCTCCAATTTTCTTAATGGATGAACCTTTATCAAACTTGGATGCAAAATTACGTGTCACAATGCGTGCCGAAATTGCTAAGTTGCACCAAAATTTGGGAACTACTACGATTTACGTTACTCACGATCAAACTGAAGCCATGACTTTAGCAGATCGGGTAGTAGTTATGTCAGTGGGGAAAGTTCAACAAATTGGTACACCTCTAGAAGTTTACAATACACCAGTAAATATGTTCGTTGCTGGCTTTATTGGATCTCCTCAAATGAACTTCTTTAATGTTCACTTTAAAGGAAATCGAATTAGCGACGGAAAAGGTCTAGATATCGAAATCCCTGAAGGTAAAGCAAAGATGCTTAAAGAAAAGGGATATGAAGATAAAGATTTAGTCTTTGGTATTCGTCCTGAAGATATTCATTCAGAGGAAGCTTTCCTTGAAACTTGGCCTAATTCAGTTGTTGAATCAACTGTTGTTGTTTCAGAGCTACTGGGCTCAACTATTCAGCTTTATCAAAAAGTTGATGGAACAGAATTTGTAGCCATTGTAAATGCCCGTGATTACCATACTCCAGGCGATAAAGTGAAAATGGGATTTGATGTTAATAAAGCCCACTTCTTTGATAAAGATACAACGAATGCCATTCGTTAACTTGCAGGAGAGGACGCTTCTGCAAAATATTAATTAGGTTTACAACGAGTGTGAAACTTGGTTCACGGTTGTAATAATGTATTTAGCCAGTCATGGCTAGGAGGAAAAATCATGAAGTTATGGAAAAAATTGGCTTTAGGTAGTGTTGTAGCAATATCTGCTATTTCATTAACTGCTTGTAGTAACAACTCTAATTCAAATGAATCAAAGAGCTCAAATAAGCAATTAACTCTTTGGGTAGATACTGCTCGTGTTAGTTGGTATAAGGGTGTAGTAAAAGACTTTGAAAAAGAACATCCTAATATTAAAGTTAAGGTTACTCAAAACCCTAATGGTTCAGCTAATGCAAAAACTGATGTTGCTAAAGACCCTTCAAAAGCCGCAGATGTATTTGGTGTTCCAAATGACCAATTAGGTCAAATGGCAGATTCAGGTTACATTAACCCATTGTCACCATCTGATACTAAAGACATTAAGAAGAATTCTGTTCCAGAAGCATACAAAGGTGTTGAATGGAAAGGCAAGCTTTACGCATATCCATATTCTGAACAAGCTCAAACTGTTTACTATGACAAGTCTAAGCTTTCACCAGAAGATGTTAAATCTTGGAAGACTATGACTTCTAAAGGTGTAGTTGCAACTGACTTCACTAATGCTTACGTAATGTGGCCAGTAATGTTCTCAGCAGGTACAAAGTTATTTGGTAACAGCGGAGAAGATGTAAAAGGCTCCACTATGGATTCACAAAATGGTGTAAATGCAATGAAGTGGTACGCTGAACAAAAGAACAATAAAGGCGTTATGCAAACTTCAAACGCACTTAACCAATTAAAGAAGGGTAATGCCCAAGCTATCTTAGATGGTCCATGGAACGCAGCTAATATTAAGAAGATTTTAGGTAAGAACTTAGGAGTTGCTCCATATCCAACCATTGAAGTGGGCGGTAAGACTGCACAAATGGAAGCTTTCTTAGGTATTGAATGTTTCGCTGTTAACTCACATACTTCTAATGCTAAGAATGCAGCAATTTTGGCTAAATACTTATCTAACAAAGAAAACCAATTAATTGTTCACAAGAATGCTGGTGAAATTCCTGTAAACAAGGCCGCTCAAAATACTGCAGAGGTTAAGAACGACCCAGTTGCTAAGGCTGTAATTCAAATGGCTCAACCAGGCTACTCAGTTCTTCAACCTAAATTGCCACAAATGTCAATCTTCTGGAACGACTCAGCTCCATTAATTAGTGGTGCATACGACGGCAAGATTAAGCCATCTCAATACAAGAGTAAGCTTGCTAAATTACAAAAGAAGATTTCTAAGGAAGAATAATCTTGAAAAAACACATAAGCAAAGGTTTGATTAATTATGTTTAAGAAAAAACATGCTACGCCTGCAGTTACCTTAAAGGAAACATGGAAAGATGGAGATGCAGTAACAAAATTATCATTCTTCATCATGGGCTTAAATGCTATTAAACATCGGCAATGGGTAAAAGGATTTTCACTTTTATTTGCTGAAATTGTATTTTTAGTTTGGTTCTTTTTAAGTGGAATCCATTCAATTGCTGGATTAAGGAACTTAGGTGCAATAAAGAGTAAACGTGTTGTATTTGATAAAGCACAGGGAGTATATGTTACTCAACAACCAGATAATTCTGTTTTAATTCTCTTATTTGGTATTCTGGCTTTATTCATTGTTGCTGGTTTTATCTATCTATATATCATTAATTTGAAATCTAATAAGCATACTTTCTTATTAGAAAAGAGACATGAACATATTCCAACTAACCGTGAAGAAATTGCATCTTTGTTTGATCAAAGATTACATGCAACTTTGATGACAATTCCAATTGTTTTAATCATTTTATTTACGGTTTTGCCAACAGTCTTCATGATTTCAATGGCATTTACTAACTATGATCGTCAACACTCAGTTGGATTTTCCTGGACTGGTTTTCAAGCATTTGGCAACGTGTTGAGTGGTGATTTAGCAGGTACCTTCTTCCCAGTTTTAGGTTGGACCTTAATTTGGGCTGTTGCTGCTACAGCTACTACTTTCTTCTTTGGTGTCTTACTCGCTCTTTTGATTGAATCTAAGGGAATTAAGCATAAGAACCTATGGAGAACAATTTTCGTAATTGTTTATGCTGTACCACAATTTGTTTCTTTATTAATGATGGCGCAATTCCTTGACTATCAAGGGCCATTAAACACCTTACTTATGAATTGGGGATGGATTAGCCACCCAATTCACTTCATTGATAATCAGGCTAGTCCTCTTGTTGCTAGAATTACAGTTATTGTGGTTAACATGTGGATTGGTATCCCAGTTTCAATGTTAACTTCAACAGCCATTATTCAAAACTTACCCCAAGATCAAATTGAAGCTGCTCGTATTGATGGGGCAAGTCCAGTACAAATTTTCAACCACATTACATTCCCTCAAATTTTATTCGTAATGTCTCCAGCTTTGATTCAACAATTTATTGGTAACATCAACAACTTCAATGTTATCTACTTGTTGACTGGTGGTGCACCAATGAACAATAACTACAATGGTGCTGGTTCAACAGACTTGCTTGTAACTTGGCTATATAACTTGACATTTGGTCAAGAACAACGCTATAACGCATCAGCTGTTTTGGGTATCTTGATCTTTATCATTAGTGCTACATTCTCACTAATTGCATATCGTCATACTAACGCATACAAGGAGGGCTAAAAATGAAGTCTTATCATAACCAAAGAAGAATTGCTTTAATTTTTAGATATGTTCTATTAGCCATCCTGGCTGTTTTATGGATATTCCCAATTATTTGGATCATTTTAGCAAGTTTTTCATACAATAATACAGGATTTGTATCTACAATTTGGCCGGAAAAATTTACTTGGCAAAATTATGTTGGGATTCTTACTAGTTCACAATATCCGTTTATAAACTGGGTATTAAATACCTTATTTGTTGCTGTTATTTCAGCAACTCTATCAACTTTTGTAACTATTGGAGTTGCTTACGTATTATCAAGATTACGCTTTCGCTTCCGTAAGCCATTTTTACAAATTGCTTTGGTATTAGGAATGTTCCCAGGTTTCATGTCAATGATTGCCTTGTACTACATTTTAAAGGCATTAAACATGTTAAACCTTGGCGGATTGATCTTAGTTTATGTTGGTGGTGCTGGCCTTGGCTTCTACATTGCTAAAGGTTTCTTTGATACTATGCCACGAGCAATTGATGAAGCTGCTGAAATTGACGGCGCTACGAAATGGCAAGTATTCATTCATATTGGATTACCACTTTCAAAGCCAATGATTGTTTATACTGCTCTTACTTCATTCATGGCACCATGGGTAGACTTCATTTTCTCAGGTATCATCCTCTCTACCTCAGGAAATCCGAAGACCTACACTGTTGCCTATGGACTATATAACATGGTTCACTCGGCAAAGGGTACGATGGCTCAATTCTTTACTCAGTTCATTGCCGGATGTGTAATCATTGCGATCCCAATTACAATTTTGTTCATTGTAATGCAAAAATTCTATGTTAATGGAATCACAGCAGGTGCTGATAAAGGTTAATCAAATTAAAGTTTATGTGAAAAAAGTGTCCTGTCTTAACAGGGCACTTTTTTATTTGTTTGAAGGAGAAAAATATGAAACCTTGGTGGAAAAAAGCTGTTGTTTATCAAGTTTATCCTAAGTCATTTCAAGATAGTAATGGTGATGGAATTGGAGATATCCCCGGAATCATTTCACGACTGGGGTATCTAGAAAAACTAGGAATTGATGCTATTTGGCTGTCGCCTGTTTACTTGTCCCCTGGTGTAGATAATGGCTATGATATCTCTGATTATCAAAAAATAGACCCACAATACGGAACAATGGGTGACATGGATAATCTGATTAGAGAAGCTAAAAAACATCATATACGCATTATTATGGACCTTGTCGTTAACCATACATCTGACCAGCATCCTTGGTTCATTGAAGCAAGAAAGAGTAAGGATAATCCATACAGAGATTTCTATATTTGGCGTGATCCGGTAGAGGGCCATGAACCTAATAAGTTGAAATCTGCTTTTTCTGGTTCAGCTTGGAAGTTTGATGAAAAAACTGGTCAATATTACTTACACTTCTTTGATGATCAACAACAAGATCTTAATTGGAATAACCCAAAATTAAGAAATAAAATTTATGAAATGATGAATTATTGGATCGATAAGGGAATTGGCGGCTTTAGGATGGATGTCATTGAACTTATCGGAAAAGATCCCGATAAAAAGATTCGCGAGAATGGTCCAATGCTTCATCCATATTTAAAAGAGATGAATGAGAATACTTTTGCCGGTAAAGAATTAATGACAGTGGGTGAAACATGGAACTCTACTCCAAAAATTGCTGCCGAATATTCAGATCCAGCTCGTCATGAATTATCGATGGTATTTCAATTTGAAAATCAAGGCTTAGATCAGCAAGAAGGAAAAGAAAAATGGGATTTACGGCAGCTTGATTTAGGTGAATTGAAAAAAGTTCTAGTTAAATGGCAAACTGAAATTGATTTTGACCATGCATGGAACAGTCTTTTTTGGGAAAATCATGATATTCCGCGAGTTATTTCACGATGGGGAAATGACAAAGAATATCGAATTCAAAGCGCAAAAATGTTTGCGATTGTACTGCATTTAATGCACGGAACCCCTTATATCTATAATGGTGAAGAAATTGGCATGACGAATTGTCCTGTTAAGTCAATTGATGAAGTAGAAGACATTGAAAGTATCAATATGTATCGTGAAAGAATTGATAAGGGCTACAGTAAGGATGAACTAATTAAAGCAATTAATACTAAAGGTCGAGATAATGCACGCCGCCCAATGCAGTGGTCAAACGAAGAAAGTGCGGGCTTTACTACTGGAAAACCATGGTTAAAATTAAATCCAAACTACAAGACAATTAACGTTGAAGAAGCCTTGGAAGATCCAAATTCTATTTTTTATACCTATCAAAAGCTAATTAGACTGCGACATGAAAATCCTGTTGTTGTAGATGGAGACTTTGAACTTGTTGAAAATACTAGTGACAATATTTTGGCTTTTTGGCGAAAACTAGAAGATGAAAACTGGCTAGTAGTCGCTAACTTGTCTGGTGAGGACCAAAATCTAAATTTAGATATTCCCTTTAAAGAAGTTTTGATTAGTAACTATGAAAAACGGGACAGTTTAAAGGATATGGTTTTAAAACCTTATGAAGCTTTTGCTGTTAAGGCGTAGCAAAAAAGACGCATTGAATTTTATCAGTGCGTCTTTAGCTTATTTCTTTTTATTTGGACGTCGTAAGTGGCGTAAAGTATTATTTCGAATATATTTTTGGAATTCTTGATAAATTGGATCAAAAATTTGAGGTTCATCAGTTTCTTTAACCATTACTTTTGGAAAGAAGAAACGCTCATCTCCTTGGAGAGTTCCATTTAAGGATTTAACGAGTGGACTCAATTCAGATAGTTCGACTAAGCTGCCATCAGCTTGCATGATCTCAATTGGACTATGAGCATTTTTTCCAGTTGGCTTATATGCGTCATAAGGCTCATCAAAAGCTGAATTAGTAGCAGTATAGTAGTTAGGATCAAAACCAGCTTGCTTAATGAGATTCTTTAGTTTTGGCAGTAAACTCTTAGTATCCTCATTAATCTTGACACTTTCAAGGGGATGACGGTATAAGTAACGATTTGAAAGGTCAGATAAAATTTGATCCCCTGAGTTGGTCCAGAGTAAGAAATTAGTTTCCATCACGCCATCATCTAACTTGAGATAATCTTCAAGTGTCCATTTTCCGTTCAAAAAGGCTTCGAGTTGAGGAGTAACTTGAAGTTTACCTTCTTCGTAAATAATTTGAGCTCGTTCAAGTAAATGATGTAAGATAACTTCCATTGAACGATTGACGCGATGGAAATAAACTTGTTGATACATTTGATATCGGCTAATGATGTAATCCTCGACTGAGTGGATACCTTTATCTGTAAAGCAGATACCATCTCTATAGGGACGGATTACTTCTAAAATTCTCGTTAAGTCAAAACTTCCATAAGTTACGCCAGTAAAGTAAGCATCCCGCAGTAAGTAATCCATTCTGTCTGCGTCAGCTTGACTTGAAATTAGTTTGACTACCTGAGGATTAGGATATGTTTTAGCAATAACACTAGCAACTAATTCTGGAAAATTAGGACTTACTTTTCTCAGGGCTTGATTTACTTCAGTATTTTTATCGGTAATAATTTGTTGGCCCATTTTTTCATGATTAGTACCAAATAGGTGCTCAAAAGTATGAGAATAAGGGCCATGACCGATATCATGAAGTAAAGCTGCACATTCTGCTAAGAGTCTTTCGTCTGGATTCCATAATCCGTCGCCTGGCTCTTTACTTACATACTTTTCTTCAAAAATATCACAAATTCTCCGGGTTAATTCATAAACGCCCAGGTTATGTTCAAAGCGAGTATGAGTTGCACCTTGAAAAACGTAAGATGCCGGTCCTAATTGCTTAATTCGGCGTAAACGTTGGAATTCCTTTGAATTAATGATATCTAAAATAACTTGATCTTTAACATGAATATAATTGTGAACTGGATCTCTTAATACTTTTTCATGATCCAGCTTTTTACTTTGAAATTTTTCCATTTTTCTTATACTATTTTCTCGGATAATAAAATAAATTTGCTAACGTATAATCAATTTGATTATAACAATAATGCTACTTTAAGGCTATCTTGGCGTGAATGAAGGTGAAAATATGAGCAAGAAAGTTGAGATTAAAATTACTAGTAAAATTCATCAGGAAGATGAATCAGCCGTTTTTGAAAGAGATGGCTTAGGATCAATTGAAAAAGTTGGTGAAGATTGGCGCATAAAATATAGCGAAAAAAATAAAGAGGGCGATGTTGAGGTAAAATTATTAATTAAGCCAAATGAGCTTGTAATGCAACGGGGCGACGCTAAAGGTGATCATACGCTAATGAAATTTGAACCAGGAGAAAAAAGAAAATGCAAGGTTGTAGCTTCTGGTAAGCAAATGAATTTAGAGTCTTTGACTAATAAATTGAATTTTTCTGAAATTTCTCCAGGAAAGATGCAACTAAAAGTTGAATATGATCTCTTTTCTGGTCTATACTTAGTAGGTAACTATGCAATAAAGATTGATATAATAGAATAGATCTTTAGCAAATTTAGATAAATTGATTACGTGAAAGGACGTGCCACTGTGGGGTTAGATGATTTTCAAGGCCAAAATAAAGACGAATTGTCAATGATCGAAGTTGCTCGTGCAATTTTACAAGATAGCGGCAAGCGAATGGCCTTTGCTGATATCGTTAACGCCGTCCAGAACTTTCTGGGTAAGAGTGACGAAGAAATTCGTGAGCGTTTGCCACAATTTTACACTGATATGAACACTGATGGTGAATTCATTTCAATGGGTGATAATGTTTGGGCATTGCGTTCTTGGTTCCCATATGAATCTGTTGATGAAGAAGTAAACCATCCAGAAGATGAAGAAGATGTACCACGTAAGAAACACCACAAGAAAGTTAATGCTTTCATTGGTGATTCTGACGATGATGATATTATCGACTACGATTCAGATGATCCAGAAGATGAAGATTTGGATGTTGACGAGGAAGATACTAATGAAGACGACTACTCAGATGATGATCTTGATGATGCCGATGACAATGAATTAGATGATGGTATTGAAGGCCAATTATCTGAACTTCATCAAGATGATCTTGATGACGATGATGAGTAAAGTACTTGACGGAAAGCAAATTTCCCTTTAGTATTTTGTATGGGCACTCTATGTGCAATTAAGCTCCCATGTATTTGGGAGCTTTTTTTGATTTTAACAGAGAATAAAAGAAAAGAGAGGAAGCACGGCATGACAAAGTATATTTTTGTGACTGGTGGAGTTGTTTCATCACTAGGTAAGGGGATTTCAGCTTCAAGTTTAGGACGTTTACTTAAAAATCGTGGCTTAAAAGTTACCATGCAAAAGTTTGATCCTTACATTAATATCGATCCAGGTACAATGAATCCATATCAACATGGGGAAGTTTATGTTACCGATGACGGTACAGAAGCTGACCTTGACTTGGGTCACTATGAAAGAATTGTTGATGTTAGAACAAGTAAATATTCTAATGTTACTACTGGTAAAATTTATCAAGAAGTGCTTGATAAAGAACGTCGCGGTGACTATCATGGTGCAACTGTGCAAGTAATTCCGCATATTACGGACATGATTAAGAAAAAAATCATGCGTGCTGCCTTAACAACTGATTCAGATGTCATTATTTCTGAAATTGGTGGTACCGTAGGTGATATCGAGTCTACTCCATTTATGGAAGCAATTCGCCAAATGCGTCGTGAAGTTGGAGAAGAAAATGTAATGTATATTCACTGTACATTAGTACCTTATCTTCATGCCGCTCACGAAATGAAAACTAAGCCAACACAACATTCAGTTGCTGAACTTAGAAGTATTGGTATTCAACCAAATATGCTTGTTTTAAGAGCTGAGAAACCAATTGCTCAAGAGTTAAAAAATAAGATTTCTACCTTTACTGATGTTCCAGTAGACCGCATTATTGAATCTATTGATGCTCCTTCACTTTTTGATTTACCACTTGCTTTTCAAGCTCAAGGTATGGATCAAAAGGTTTGCGACTTTTTACACTTGGAGAGTCCAAAGCCAGAAGCAGATATGGAAGCTTGGAAGAAATTAGATGAACGTGCAAAGAACTTAAAGAACGAAACTACTATTACCTTAGTAGGTAAGTATGTAGAACTTGAAGATGCATATATTTCTGTTACTGATGCATTGCAACACGCTGGCTACTTATATGACACTAAAATTAAGGTAAATAAGATTCAAGCAGAAGACATTACTGAAGACAATATTGCAGAAATTATGAAGGATTCAGATGGATTAATTGTACCTGGTGGTTTTGGTACACGTGGTCTTGAAGGTATGATTACTTCAATTAAATATGCCCGTGAACACGATATCCCATTTTTAGGAATTTGCTTAGGTATGCAAATGGCAAGCGTTGAATTTGCCAGAAATGTACTTGGCTTAAAAGATGCTAATAGTGCAGAAGCTAATCCAGACACTAAGAATAATATTATTGATATTATGGCTGACAAGCGTGATGAAGAGAATATTGGTGGTACGCTTCGTTTAGGTCTATACCCAGCAACTTTAAAGAAGGGTACTAAGACACGTGAAGCATATGATGACCAAGATGTAATTCAAGAAAGACACCGTCACCGTTATGAATTCAATAATGAATATCGTGAAGCATTTGAAAAGGCAGGCATGGTCTTCTCTGGTGTTTCTCCAGATAATCATTTAGTAGAAATTATTGAAATTCCAAATAAAAAATTCTTTATCGCAGCTCAATATCATCCAGAATTTTTAAGTCGTCCACAAAGACCAGAAGGATTATTTAAAGCATTTATTGGTGCAGCAAGTGGTCTTCCAGCACAACATTTTAACTAGACTTTAAAAATTAAATTTCGGTAACAAGAGAGCCATAATCCTCGGCTTCTCTTGTTTTTTTTGCGTTTTTCATTTAATATATTTTGTGATACATTTGGGTATTACAAATAGAGAAAAGGATTGTTTCCCCAATGAAACAGATGATTATTCATGGTGGAAAGCCCCTGAAGGGCGACGTATGGATCGGCGGTGCTAAGAATTCCACTGTAGCATTGATTCCAGCGTCAATACTTTCGCGGACTCCTGTTACCCTAGAAGGGGTTCCGCGAATTGCTGATGTAGATAATTTGATGGATCTACTTAGTGAAATGGATGTAAAGTGTGATTTTCATGAAACTACTTTACGAATAAATCCGGATGACATTAAGCGTAGTCCCCTTCCAGCAGGAAAGATTAAGAGCTTGAGAGCTTCTTACTACTTTATGGGTGCATTATTAGGTCGCTTTGGTAAAGCTGTGGTGGGCTTTCCAGGCGGAGATGATATTGGCCCTCGTCCTATTGATCAGCATATTAAAGGCTTTGAAGCATTAGGTGCAACTGTTGAGAATGAAAACGATCAAATTATCATTACAGCTCCTAAAACTGGGCTTCGTGGTGCAAAAATTCATTTAAAGATGCCTTCTGTAGGCGCAACAATGAATATAATTATGGCTAGCGTAATGGCAAAGGGCCAAACTATTATTGAAAATGCGGCTAAGGAACCAGAAATTATTGATTTAGCTACATTTTTGAATAATATGGGCGCTGTTATTCGTGGTGCAGGTACTGAAGTGATTCGAATTGAAGGAGTAGAGGAATTAAAAGCACAAACTCCTCATACTATTATTCCTGATCGAATTGAAGCTGGAACGTATGTGGCTCTAGCTGCTTGCATCGGAAATGGTATTAGAATTCATAATATTATCGAAGAACACCTAGATTCTTACTTGGCTAAAGTAGAAGAAATGGGTGTAGTAATTGATGCGGATGAAGATTCACTTTATGTTTATCCAGCAGGTGACTTGAAAATGATTCAAGTTAGAACTGACGTATATCCTGGATTTGCGACTGATTTACAGCAGCCAATTACTCCACTTCTTCTAACAGCTAAGAGCGGTGAAGGCGTAGTAATTGATCAAATATATCCTAAGCGTGTTGGTCATATTCCTGAACTTCAGAAGATGGGTGCTAATATTCAAGTAGAAGATAATATTATCTTAGTTCATCCAACTCATCATTTGCATGGAGCACATGTTAGTGCTGGTGAAATTAGAGCAGGAGCTTGTTTGATGCTTGCTGGCTTAATGGCAGATGGTGAAACTATCATTTCAAATGCAGGAAACATTTTGCGTGGCTATGATAGAATTGAACAAAAGTTGCGTCAACTAGGTGCAGAGGTATCTGTGATTGATGTCTAATTAAAATAGAACATTAAAAAAGGGCTTGGAATCTCCAAGTCCTTTTTTATTGGTTTTAAGAA
>DBFNNF010000265.1:0-2968 GCA_048407585.1 Lactobacillus johnsonii
ATTTTTCTTTTCTCTATGACCATCAATTAGTTAAAAATTATCTTTTTACCGATTTACATGGCTATACTTTTGATCGAACCCCTCATATTTGCATTGACTGGATTGATCAGATTGATGAAATTATAACTTGGTCTGAAATTAGTCTTGATTGTAAAAAAGTTCTAATTTTGATTGCTCATGGCTTTGACCCAAAACAATTTCTTAATTTAAGTAAGGCTAATATTTCAAGTATTAAAAATTCAAATTATCGCTCTATTCTCCTGACTAATACTGAAGAAAATCCTCTTATTTTTCAAACAAAGACCGGTAAACAAATCTCTGCCTTAACCTCTTTAACTAGAAAAATTGCTCCAGACAAGGATATTTTAAATTTTGATCTTACCCCAGGAAAACTTCGCCTTTCTTATATTTACTATAAAGTAAATGACCCTAGCCTCTCTGACTTGAAATTAATGGAAATCCTACATTGTAATCGTAAGAGTTTGACTTATTATCGCAATCAACTAGATAAGCTTAAACTTGCTCCCTTTACACCAAAAAGAACGGTTTAAAAACCGTTCTTTTTTCTTATATTAAATTTAATACCAGGCTGGCTTATCACCGTCAGTTCCAGGCTTATCTAACCCAATATTGCTCTTTAGATCCTCTTCTGGATTTTCAATTATATTAACTATATAGTCTGCTACGCTCAAGCGAGACACTTCGGTTCCCTTGAATGGAGTTTGGGCACCAACAGTCTTTTCGTAATTTACTTCATCTTTGTTAGTTAACCAAGCTGGTCTAATAATGGTGTAATCTAAATCACTTTCTGTAATCTTATCAGCTGCTGCTCTATAAGTGGTTAAGTAAGAACCCAAAATATTCTTATTCCATTCACCAAATTTTCCTGGTACTTCATCATAGATTCCTAAAGAAGAAACCCAAATCAAGCGCTTAACGCCAGTTGTATCCATTGCTTTAACAACAGTTTCGGCTTGATCTTCAATGTTTGTCCCAGCTAAGTTTGCGTAAACTAGGTCAACACCTGCTAAAGCTGCCTTTAATTCATTAAAGTTGCTTGCATCCCCCTTGATTATTTCTTCTCGACTTTCATCAACTTGATGTAATTTATTAGGATGACGCAAATATAAAACCATATCTACATCTGTCTTCTTTAATAGCATTGGTTCAACTAATTGAGCAATTTGACCAGCAGCACCTAAAATAGCAATCTTTGTCATTTTTATTTTCCTCGCATCACAAAATCAATAATTTTAATGAAAAGTTCTCCCTATTTATTTAACTACAGTGCAAATTTGAATAATCTCAGTCATGATTTTCTCCTTACCTAGCTATCCTCACTTACAATTTAATAGTAGTACTTATTATTAATAAGTCAACTACTTGAGATCAATTTTATTATCTTTTTTGAATATTTCGTATAGATTTACTATTCGAAAGCACTACAATAGATAAAGGAGAACATTATTAGATAGAGAGGTAAAAATATGACTAATAAAAGTTCCGTACCTAAGAAACTTTCCTTTATATCTATCTATTTCTTAGGTATTAATGCAGTCATTGGATCAGGGACATTCCTGCTACCTTCGGTAATTTATCGTTACATGAACTTAACAGCTATTCTTGTTCTTCTCTGTACTGCTGTCACTGTCAGCATGATTGCTTTATGCTATGCTGACTTATCCAGCCGTTTCACGCAATCCGGAGCCGCTTGGCTTTATTCATATAATGCTTTTGGGCGTTTTTCGGGTTATGAACTAGGTATTTTTACTTGGTTTTTAGGATGTACAACTCTTTCTGCTGAAGTAGTTGCTTTATTAACCATTCTAAAGAGTTTTCTACCTATTTTTAAAAATAATGCAGTCTACATTAGCGGAGTTATCTTCTTAATTTTACTGTTTTCAATTATTAATTTCTTTGGTAGATCTTGGGTAAAAATTGTTAATAACATTTCAGCTGCAGCTAAGATTATTACATTACTTGTCTTCATTATTGTGGGAGCCTTCTTTATTAAGAAAGCTCACTTTACTCCGGTAATTCCACATGCAGCTTTAACTGGTGTTGGACCATTCTTTAAGCATTTTGGGGCTGCCTTCACACCAATTTTTTATTTATTTACTGGATTTTCCTTTATTCCAATTGCCGCAAAGCAAATGAATAATCCAGAAAAGAATATTCCACGCGTTTTAATTGCAGTAATGACTAGTGTAACAATTCTAGATTGCTTGATGCTTTTAGTTGCAATTGGTTTAAGTGGGCAAAAACTAGGAGGTTATTCTAATCCATTAGCTAGTGCTCTAAAGACTGGTGTTGGCCAATGGGGTTTTGCTTTTATGATTGTCGGAATGTTAATTTCAATCTTTGGGGTTGCCTTCAGTGCTTCATTTAATACCCCTTCACTTATTGCATCCCTTGCTACCGAACACGGGATGCTTCCTAAATGGATTGGTAAGAAAAATAAACATGATGCTCCTTGGGTTGGTATTATTTTTACCGCTGTTCTTTCAGGCGCATTAGCTACTCAAAGTTACCTATTCCTTGTTTCCTGCACAGTTTTAGCATCCTTTGTTCAATATGTGCCATCAATTTTAGCAGTCATTAAATTTAAGCACAGTAATGAATATCCAACACACGGTTTTTCACTACCTGGAAAATACACTATTCCAATTATTGCTTTAATTATTTCTTGTTATATGGTTACTAACTTTACCCCTAAGACCCTACTCTTAGGTGCTGTAGTTGCAGTAATTGCGGCTGCCTGCTACTTCTTTATTGATAAGGATGAAAAGTTAGAAAAAGAACATGAAGACTTTTTAGCTAAATTAAGACGTAAAAACTAAAAAAGTAAGCTGCCTATAAGATGCAGCTTACTTTTTTTAGTTAAAATTATAGGGTATAATTCACTTATCTTAATTCAAAGGAGCTAAAGATAGATATGGGTTTAACTTTTGAAAAAAATAATCAATTA
>DBFNNF010000266.1:0-2439 GCA_048407585.1 Lactobacillus johnsonii
TAAAAGTTTATTTTAAGTATATTACAAATACTCAAGTATAAACATCATCTGGTATGTCAATTATGATGTCACAAATTGTGACATCATCTATCTCTTCATGTTCTTCTTTTATTAGTTCCATAATTCCAATTACTTCCTTCATAGGACTAATAATAGAGTTTTCTATTCCCTTTGATCCGTTCTGTAAAACTGCATAGTACACATTTGAACCTTTAATAAAAGATACAGCTTTATTAGTGTAAAGTCCATATCCTTCTAATTCAATCTTTAGTGTATCAGGATCTTGCAATTCTGTTACTACTTTGTTATATATTTTATTGTCCATATGTTAATATTTTTTATAATATGGAGAAGATTCTCAATCTCTAGGTCCAACCTCTGCATCTTTTATTAAAGTTCTACCAAGTTTGTCAACTCGCTCTGGAAATCAATCATATTCTCCTAATGCCATTGCTCTTCTTCCTGAAGATCTTACTCCAGTTCAATTATCTTTTGAAGCATCGTGATTCATTTCTTTTATTAAAAGATTTGGATCAGTAACTCCATCAAGTAGCATTTTTCTTAACTTTGGGCTTCGTTTTTCAGAAAATTCAGTAATTCCATGGGTATTGTAGGATAACTCTGTTAGTGCTAACTGTATATTGGGATCTAAATTTTTAAAAGTGGGAAACTCCTTATTTAAGGCATCTCAATGTTTTTGCAGTTCACTTTCTAATAATTTTAAACCTTCAGATTGAGATATACCTGTTTCTCTATATTTATTGATTATATTTTTATCTGCAAATCCAAATCCAATTAATTCCTGATTATTTAAGTAATAAGGAAATTCTTTAAATCCTTCAAATCCTGATGTAAACTTAGTTGCTAAATCTTTAATAGTAGGAATGTATTTTTGTTTAGAAGGAATTTCGATTAATGGAGACTTTCAATTAGGGTCAAATGGTTTAAATTGCATTTGTTCTGGCAATACATTTCAAGGTTCTTGGTACTTAGGAATTTTTAAACCAGACTGAGCATATAATGTAGTATCTTTCTTTTTAGTAGGCGCTTGAGCTACATTATTAAATAAATAAAGTAAGAAATCATCACTATATCTATTCAATAAATTATATGTATTCTCTTTATTATAATGTGGAGTAACTGTAGACTCTTCAGGTACAATTTTATATTCGGGATTAAATGGTTCTGATTGAATTATCTTTCCATCTTTATCAAATTGTGATACTGAGAAACTACCTTTACCTTCTGAATTTTTAAGTCTATTTGTAAGAGTATAATGATCTAAATGTTCCTTCTTAATATTTTGTATTTCTTCTTTAGTAAATTTATGATTAGGATCTGCATTAATACTATATCTTAACTGCATTAATCTAGCATAAATTTCTTGAGGATTATCTAAATATTCATCAGGAACGATTGTTTTATTATCATAGACAGTATCTCCAAAATTATCTTGATACTTCTTAATTACTTTCTCTTGTGCATCAGGTAAACTACTATGAGTTCATTCATGAATTGCAGTACTAGTTGATCCATCTGTTAAAAATATTCTTCTACCAAACGGATAATAAACTCCTGAAGCATTATCAGGGACTTTACTCGGATTTATCTTTGCTCTAGTAAGATCTAAATTTCTTTTAAGTGCATTAAATACTAAAGATTCAGTTACAGGGAGAGGAATTGGTAGAACTTGTTTAACATTTTGTTTTACTAAACCTTTACGTGATTTATATCAATCTTCAAGCCACTGTTTTCCTTCTTGAATTCCTCCTTGTTGAAATTTTAATACTCCTCCATGTTTAGCAGAAGCTATAACTTGATTCAAAATATTTGCATATCTTGGATCTGTAGCATATCCTCCTCTATGAACTCTATTTGCAAATTCTTTTATATCTCCAGAGAATGCGTTATAACGTTTATTATTTAATAGATCAATTTTAAAGTTTGCATAATCTTCAAGTGATTTGAAATTTCTAAATTGATCATTTATATAAACATCCTTACCATTAATAACTTCTCTAGTTCGTTTAGTTGTTCCCTTTCCTTTAATACCTCCAAAATTATATGATCCTGCAGGTTTAGAACCTCAAGCTGATTCTAATCCGTCTTGTGCTACTAATGATTTAGCAAATGCAGGATTTAAACCTTTTGATTTTAATAATCTTTCATAAATAGGAAGCATTGTATCTTTGAAATCCTTTTTAGAATTGAATTTATGAACTGTAGTTTCTTGAACTATTGGTTCTGGATTTCTTATCTCTTCTACTTGAGATTGTACTTCTGTCTCTGTATCATCTTCCAAAGGTTGAGAATATCTGGGTTTATATACAGGTATTTCAAGATTTGGAATTTGAATATTAATATCTCCTAAAGCACTATCTCGTATGAATGGTCTGTATGTGATATCGTTCATAATAATTGTTTTATATTATTTTGCAA
>DBFNNF010000267.1:0-7656 GCA_048407585.1 Lactobacillus johnsonii
TTTTTTCTTTGTAAAGATACTAGTAAACTAAAAACAATTAAAAGATTACAAGTATTTAAGTAAGAGGAGACTAAGAAAAATGAATATTTTAATTGCATTATTGCCAGCTATTGGTTGGGGATTGATTCCCTTAATTGTAAATAAAGTTCCTAATAGTAAACCTGTTAATCAGATTTTAGGTGTTGGGATTGGGGCTGTAATTGTTGGACTTATAGTTACTTTAATTCAAAGGCCAGCAATGAATCTTCAGATTTCACTATTAGCCATTATTTCCGGAGCTTTCTGGACAATGGGCCAGGTGGGACAGTTTCTATCTTTTACAAGAATTGGTGTAAGTAAGACAATGCCGATTTCAACTGGTTTTCAATTGATTGGTAACACTATTATTGGTGTTTTGATTTTTGGTGATTGGAAGACAGTAAATCAATATGTTTTAGGTATTTTAGCTTTAATTTTAATCGTTATTGGTGTTTCATTAACCACGGTAACTAAGAATGGTGATTCTAAGAAGGTTTCTTCTAAAGATATTCTACTTTTAGTATTTACTAGCATTGGTTACTGGGTATATTCTGCCTTTCCTAACGCTGTTCAAGCAAATGCTCAAGCATTGTTTTTACCACAAACAATCGGTATTTTATTAGGTGCAGTAATTTACATTGCATTTACTAAGCGTTTAGTTACTACAATTAAGCAACCAGCTACTTGGTTAGATGTTTTAGCCGGTTTATCATTTGGTATTGGTGCCTACACTTATATTATTTCAGCGCAAATGAATGGTATAACTAGTGCATTTATTTATAGTCAATTGAGTGTAATTATTTCAACTGTTGGTGGAATGACAATTTTGGGAGAACACAAGTATGGCAAAGAATTAGTTTCAACTTTGATTGGATTAGCCTTAATTGTAGTTGGAGCAATTTTGTAAAAATAAAATAATTGGAAAAAGCAGGTCAATATTGACCTGCTATTTTTATGCCGCATATGCAGATTTGTATAAATCTCTAGCTGCATTAATATCTTGCTCTTGAATAGAATAATATGATCCTGCCGGATACATTACAGAAGCTGTATTAGTATGTTGTAAGCCAATTGCATGACCTAATTCATGTTCAGCTGTATTTACAACTCTTTGATAGCTATAATCATAATTTTCATTTTGTAAGTAATAAGTATTTAGCTTAACTTGTGCATTTAATAAGTGGTTAGTTAATGGATTATAGCTTGTGGTTGTGACACCTGCAGCACTTGTTGTATTATCTTCAACTTGTTGTACTACAATGTTAGCCTCATTTTTATTGGTGGTTTCTTTAAAAGTAAACGCACCAGTTTTATTCCAACTATTCATGGCTTCACGAGTGGCATTCACTAATTCATCATTATTTGAAATGTCAATAAAGACATTTGCTTTAGCCTGGTTCCAAGTTTGTTTACCGGAAGTCTCATGATTCTGCCCTTCATTAGAATTAGAAGTTACTGGCTGATTTGGCTGTTGGTTATCTGATTCTGAGGATGGCGTCTGATCAGAAGGACGATCGGAAATTTTAGGTGGAACTATCTTTAATGGATTAAGATCGCTAGCGTCTAAGGTTGATATTTTTTCCTTTAATGTACTAATTGAATCGTTAGTAGCCATGCGAACAGTAGGATTACTTCTATAAGTATTAATACCTACAGAAACAAGACCTACTAGAAGAAAGAGCTTAATTGTTTTTCTGATAATTTTCATGTAACTGTTATCACCTCCATTCGACAACAAGTTTATTTTGGAGATGTGAATAATTAATGGCGAAATAGTTATATATTTTTAGCGAAGGTTAACTTTTTCTTAGTAAGTAGTAAAAAAATACTATACACTTAGCGTATGGCAATATAAAACTTAAGTAATTTTTTTATTTATATTTACCCTCTATACTACATATAAAGTTAATTAATAAAGAAATAGAGAGAAGGATAATAAAATGAGAAAGTTTAAAAGGATAATTTCAATTTTAAGTTTAGGATTATTAACGGTACTAATGTTTACGGCTTGTGCTAGAAATAATAATTCATCACAATCTGGTTCGGGTTCTAAGAATACAACGACTAAGACTAGTAAAAGTTCATCAAATAAGAATAGCAGAACTTTAATCGTTTACTTCTCCTTAAGTGGAACTACAAAGGAAGCTGCTGAATATATTCAAAAAGAAACTAAGGCAGATATTATTAGGCTTCGTCCTGAACGTTCATATGGAGATTATGACAGTGCAGCTAGAAGAGGGGATAGAGAGCGTCGAAATAATATTCACCCAGCACTAGCAACAAATATTCCTAATTTTAAAAAATATCAAACTATTCTCATTGGTTATCCAACTTGGTGGCAACGTCCTCCAATGATTATTCATACTTTATTTGATAAGTATGATTTTAGTGGTAAGACGGTAGTTCCATTTACTACAAGTATGAGTACCCCAATTGGTCCATCTCAAAGAGTTATTCGTCAGTTAGCTGAGCAAGATGGTGCTAAATTTAAGAATGGCATTCGTTATGACAATAATAGATCTGAAGTAAGGTCTTGGCTTAGAAATTTAGGGTTATTGGCTAAATAGAGAAAGATATTTAATATGAATAGATTACAAATAGTAGTTACTTCTTTAGTACTAGCTTTGATATCGGCAGCAACATTTTTAGTTCAGCCTAATCAGGCAAGAGCTGCTAGTGGTAGCAAAACTGAAACCGTAGAATACAAGACTAGATATAGGAATCGAGTTTATAATAAAAGGGCTTTAGTGTACTTGCCTTCAAATTACGATTCAACACGCAAACACAATGTTTTATATTTATTGCATGGTTCCACAGAAGTAGAGAATGGTAGTTCTACTTTATATCAGGATGGAAATTTTAAAAGAACATTTGATAGATTGGATCGTCAAGGAAAACTAAAGAATACCATTGTTGTTTTTCCAACTTATTATCCAAGTCAAAGACAAGTATCAAGTGATTATTATGATGATAATCCACTTAATAGACGTTTTGCAAAAAGTGAATTAATGAATGATTTAGTTCCGGCAGTTGAAAGTAAATATAAAACTTTTGCTAAGAGTACTTCTAAATCTGCCCTAGAAAAATCAAGAAATCATCGCGCATTTGGTGGCTTTTCTATGGGATCAATTACTACCTGGTATGTTTTCCAATATGATTTACCATACTTCAGATATTTTGTACCGATGGCAGGAGATTCTTGGACTATAACTTCTGATGGTGGCTCTAATGCTCCAAAAAGAACAGCACAAGTATTAGCTAATGCTGCTAAGAAACATCCCGATTTAAAATTCAAGATTCTTGCGGGTGTGGGTTCAGGAGATGGAACTTCAGCTTCAATGCGTCCACAAATTAATGCAATGTGGCGTTTACCGGAATTTAATAAAAATAACTTACAATACTATGTTCAACCTGGTGGTAATCACGATGCTCCAACAATGAGTAGGATAATTAATCATTATGGTGAGCAACTATTTAAATAAGCTATAAAAGCAGCTCTGTATACGGAGCTGCTTTTAATTTTATAATGATACTTTTACTATAACTAATGTTAATACTAGTATAAAAAAACGGCAATTTTCTTATTTTCTTTTTCCCGATATACTTTGATTAAAGTAACAAATCAGAAAGAATAGAGGGATAAAATGAAAAAGAGAGTTATTGCTTTTATAAGTGTAATTGTTGTAGTAGTGGCAGCAGTTGTTGGTTTTAATATTTATCGTTCAAACCAGAGTAATTCTGCTCAAGATCGTAGTAGTACGTCAACTAAAACTAGCGTTAAGAAGAATGGAAAAGTTACTACTAAAGGTAAAAATGGAAAAGTATTAGTTGTTTACTTCTCAAGAACCAAAGGAGTTTATGGTGGTGGCTTAACTCGTGGTAATACTGCAAGAGTAGCTGACTTTATTCAGGAAAAGACGAAAGGTGATAGCTACGAGATTGTTCCTCAAAAGGCGTATCCAAATAGTTATGATGCTACTACGCGTGTAGCTCAACGTGAACAAAATCAAAATGCTCGTCCAGCAATTAAGAATGCATTACCAAATGTTAAAAAGTACGATACTGTTTTCATTGGTGCACCAATTTGGTGGGGTGAATATCCAATGATTGTTAGAACTTTTATTGATAATGTTAACCTTAATGGTAAAACTGTAATTCCATTTACTACTGCTGAAGGCTCAGGATTAGGTAATACTACCGAAACGCTTCGTAAAGCTTACCCAAGAGCGAAGGTTCGTAAAGGCTTTACTACAGAAGGGAATAATGTAAAGAATGACCCTTCTAGTGTAAGAAGTGATGTTGATTCTTGGCTTGATGGCTTAGGATATTAATGAATAGAAAATGAGCATAAAATTATGAAATCACATCGCATTTATGTGGGCATTATGTGGCTGCTTTTAGCAGTCATTTTGCCTTTACCACTAATTGTTTTATTAAATAATGGGTTAGTAGATAGTACAAATCACTTAATTGCTTATGATTTTGGTATTTTAGCCTATGTTTGGTGGCTAGCAATTGTCTATTTGAGTACGCGTCCAAAATGGATTACAAGTAAAATTGGTGTACCATCAACTTATATGATGCACGGAATGCTAGCAATTTTCGCAATTTTGGCAGCAACCATTCATAAATTTGCATCAACTACTTTTCATGCAATTATTCGTAATACAGGCAATATTGCTTGGTATTTAGAAATAATCTTAATCGTTTATGCAGTGGTTTTTCTATCAGGCTGGCTTAGTGATAGAAGTGCTGCTTTTAGAAAACTAAAGCGTAATTTAGAAAAAGTTTTTAATCACCAACTTTCAGTTTGGATTCACCGACTAAACTTTGTTGTGATTGCTTTGATTTGGCTGCATGTTAATGTGATTCCTAGACTAACTAATGTTCCATACTTTGTCCCACTATTTGATGTATATACACTTATATTTATCGGAATTTATGCATATCAAAAATTTATTGTGGATGCAGATATGAAAAACAGTGGAGTTATTAGTAAAAGTGTCCCCTTGACGCCAGATATTCAAGAAATAACAATTACTCTCCATAAAGATACAAAGAATTATCATGCAGGAGATTTTTACTTTGTATCTTTTAGAGAAAAAGGAATATCTAGTGAACCACACCCATTTTCAGTTGTTTCTAAGCCCAATAAGAAGACAGTATCTTTTATTATTCACCGGATAGGAGATTTTACTAAAACAATTGATCAAATAAAAGTTGGAACTAAGGTTCATTTAGATGGGCCATACGGTTTATTTGATTCTGAAATTAAAGGTACAGATGACCCAATAATTCTTTATGGTTTAGGAACAGGGATTGCGCCACTTTTAAGTTTGGCCAAAGAATATGCTGGAAAGAAAAAAATCCACCTTATTTGGTCTACAAATAGTGAAAAAGATTATTTTGTAGATGATATAGAAAAATTAGCAGATCAGAATGTAGAAATAAATGTTAAACAACATCGATTTGATAACCAAGAATTAAATGAAATTTTGACATCAGCAGAAAAAGGCTTTGGGCAATTTTATGTTGTCGGCTCAGCCCCGGTAGTTTTAAAAGTAAGGGAAAATCTTAAAAAACTAGGAATAAAAGATAATCAAATTCATGATGAACATTTAACGATGTAGATAAAAGACTCTCTAATTGGGGAGTCTTTTTGTATACACTAACTGTATAGCAGTATAAGATAGTAGTAATTTTCATTTATATAATCCTCAGTATACTTAAAGCATAGACATTAGGAAAAGAATATAAATATTATGGAGGAAAAAATGAAGTACATTACTTTAAATGATGGTAATAAAATGCCACAGTTAGGGTTTGGACTTTTTCAAATTTCAGATTCATCTCGTGCTAATCAAGCAGTAAAAGATGCAATCGATGTAGGTTACCGTTTATTTGATACAGCGGTGGCTTATAACAATGAAGAAGCATTGGGAAGTGCAATCCGTGATAGTGGGATCGATAGAAAAGACTTTTTTATTACTTCTAAGCTATGGATTAATCAGTATAAATATGAAGATGCAAAGAAAGCAATTGATGAAAGTCTAAAAAGATTAAAGACAAATTATCTTGATTTATATTTACTTCATCAGCCTTATGGTGATATTGCTGGTGCATGGAAGGCTCTTGAAGAAGCTCAACAAGAGGGAAAAATTAAGTCAATTGGAGTATCTAATTTTTATCCTGATCAAGTTAAAAATCTAGAATTAATGAGTCATGTAAAACCAGCAATTAATCAAATTGAAGTTTCCCCTTGGTATCAAAGATCAGGAGAACTTGAGTATTATAAAAAACAAGATATAGCTGTTGAAGCTTGGGCTCCTTTAGCAGAAGGAAAAAATGATATTTTTACTAATGAGATCATTGCACAAATTGGTGAGAAGTATCATCGCTCTAATGCTCAAATTATTCTAAGATGGCTAATTCAACGCGGTTTAGTAGTGATACCAAAGACTATTCATAAAGTCCGTATGGCCGAAAATTTCAATCTATTTGATTTTGAATTATCCCATGAAGATATGCAAATTATCGAAAAACTTGATATGGGAAAGAGTCAGTTTTTTGATCATCGAGATCCAGTAGCAATTGAAAGTATTTTTGGTAACAGTATACGAAGTTTAAAAATTTAAAAATGCTATACAAGAAGTGTATACCCCTATAGTTAAGTAGTAATTTTCAGAAGCGAAGGGGAGCAATATACTTTTACTTGTAAAAAATTTAAGAGAGGAAGAAAAAATATTATGACAAAAAATGTAGCAATTATTGGTGCAAATGGACAAATTGCACGTTTAGTTGAAGATCGTATTTTGAATGAAGATAAAGATGTACACTTAACTTTATTCCTTAGAAATGCGGATCGACTTTCTGATTTAGCTAATAATGAACAAGTAACTATTATTGATGGGGATGCAAATAAACCAGAAGATCTTAGAAAAGCCATTAAAGGTCAAGATATTGTTTATGTTTCATTTGTTGACCATGGTGCTGGTGCAGTTGTTACCAAGGACATTATTAAGATTATGGATGAAGAAGGAGTAAAGCGTTTAATTTCTTCTAATATTCTTGGAATTTATGATGAAGTTCCTGGTAAGTTTGGTGACTATAACCGTGAAGTTTGCTTCAATGGTAAGGTTGAACCAGATAATCCAATGGTATTATCCGATGAAGCAGTTGAAAATTCAGATCTTGATTGGACAGTTATGAGACTGGCTTGGTTAAATGACCGTAATGACACTAACTATACTGTTACTCAAAAGGGTGAAGAATATGTTGGTGTATCTGTATCAAGAAAGAGCGTTGCTGATGTTGTTGTATCAATAATTAACGATCCTTCTAAGTACAGTGATGAAAGTATTGGTTTTGCTGATCCAGCTACTCAAGGATCAGACAAGCCAGTATATTAAAGCTAAAAATCGTTAGTAATTCCCACACATAAATCTTTAAAATAATTAATTATTCTTTGATAGCATTAAAAAGTAGGATTCCTTAGAACAATGTCATTAAGTTAAGACATTGACAAATTTAGCGACGCTTTTCAAGACATTTATCGAATTATTTTATTCGGTAAATGTCTTTTTTGGTAGCACAAATAAGCTATCAAGAAGATAGTTGTGCTCTATTAACTTAAGCTGC
>DBFNNF010000268.1:0-1320 GCA_048407585.1 Lactobacillus johnsonii
GAAGCATAAACAATCGGGGTAAGGTTAGCGAACCTTGCCTTTCATCCCCCATTATAACTTTACATAGAGGAACTTTATCTATCCCCCCCCGCCCCCAAAGGGGGAGCGACCAAACGGCAGCTTCACTCAATGGAGTGTTACTGTTCATCAAAGCCAAGTGATAATTGTCGTTTCTCTGCTTCTTCTTTCTTTTGGGCAGCTAAAGTCTTTTTCCGAACGTATGTTTTAGCAAATGTCACTCGGTCACCATTGAATACTATCAGAGGATTAATAAACCAAAGATTATCGGCTGGTCCTCGGGCTATGATTTCAGCTTTTACAAGTTCTGCAAGTCCTTTATAAACGGCTTTGTCTGTTTTGTATTTGGTATATTCTAGGCATTTTTTTCTATTGAAGATGATTAAATCATTTTTGGGTTTCATGCAGGTCATAAAGTAACCAAAAACCCGAATAGCTGCTTGTGATAGGTCAAAGAATGCAGCAAAGTTAGAAAGATACAATTTAGTGAATTGTTCTTCATCTACTTCTATTTGACGGATAAACGAAGTCTTAAACACTTCTCCAGTTTCAGTGTCGGCTAAAGCTACTACGGCTCTCTTATCGCCACCACTATTACTCTTATACTTTTTAACAACATGATTTTCAATACCTTCTATAGCTTGTTTCATAAAAGGATTTTCTTCGTTCTTTTGAAAATCGGTTAACTTAACTGCTTTTTTATTTTCCATTTTGATGTGTTTTTGGGAAATATTATTCTCCACAAAGTAAACTATTATTTTCCATAAAAACAATATTAAGGGAAATATTATTTTCCTGTTTAGTATTATATTAGGAAATCAGTATTTTCTAGATTGGAAAATGAGAATTTCCAATATGGAAAATGCCCTATATTGTGTATCAAGTACTTAACTTATTCTATTTCTTCTATTCTTAATATACCCCCAAAACAGCACAAAATCAGTCACTTAAAAATCATCGGTCGGGGAGCGCCCAGCGGCAAGGGGCGGGACCACCCGTCCCGACGAGCGCCACA
The DNA here is from genome assembly GCA_048407585.1 of Lactobacillus johnsonii. Lineage (GTDB taxonomy): Bacteria > Bacillota > Bacilli > Lactobacillales > Lactobacillaceae > Lactobacillus > Lactobacillus johnsonii_C. Next base: position 1,034 of record DBFNNF010000268.1, read on the forward strand.
CCATAAACTTTTTTTAGAATAAGCACACAACCGTTTTCCGAACCCTGCAAAATTTCTTCCGAATCCGAACGACGTAACACTCCATTGAGAGAGGCTGCCGTTTGGTCGCTCCCCCTTTGGGGGCGGGGGGGGGTTACATACCCATACCGAAACCTCTGCTTCTGGTGATTTGCTTGAGTAGGTCTTTCCCCTCTTCCATAGCTTTTGATATGTTTGGGAAATGATGCCTTAAAGCCTCCAGTTGTTCGGAATTGAACAAGTCTTTCATCTTACCAAGTTCTTTTTTC
>DBFNNF010000269.1:0-19631 GCA_048407585.1 Lactobacillus johnsonii
GTTTGTTTTGCAAAATTACTTATCACCAAACAATTCTTTTCTTGCTTTTTGATGATCAACATACGCATAAAGATCATCATAAAAATCAGCTGAAACTTTAACACCTAAGCTTTTTTCCAAAACTTGATTTTTTTGTGCTTCAGCAATTTTATCAGGTTCTAAAGATACATATGCACCTCTGCCTGATTTCTTTCCAGTCGGATCAACCGAAATATTTTTATCCTTATCAACAACTACTCGCACCAATTCTTTTTTTGGTTGCATAGTATTTGTTAATAAGTCTTTACGCATTGGAATTTTTCTTTTCTTCAAAGAAAGTCACCTATTCCTCATCTTTATCTGCATCATCATTTAATGCTGAATTAACGTCTTCTCCATTTGGAAACTTATCGCTTGGATCGTCTTCAATTTGTTCAGCAATAGATTCTGGTGTTTCTTTATTTGAGACATTATCATTTGTAGTCTCTTGATCTGCTTCAACATCATCACCTTCAGAATCAACAAATTCAACTTGTGATTCAGGTTTAATGTCAATCTTATAACCAGTTAAGCGAGCAGCAAGGCGTACATTTTGACCACGTTTACCAATGGCCAATGACAATTGGTAATCAGGTACAATTACCAAAGCATTCTTATCATCTTCATCCCCGCTAAATTGAACTGCAATTACTTCTGCTGGATTCAAAGCATTGGCAATAAAATCAGATGGATTATCTTCATATTTTACAACATCAATATTTTCTCCACCCAATTCATTAACGATGTTTTGAACACGAGCTCCCTTTGGTCCTACTAAGGTACCGACTGGATCAATATCAGAATCATTACTCTTAACTGCAATCTTGGTTCTATCGCCTGCTTCACGAGCAATGGATACAATCTCAACAGTTCCATCGTAAACTTCTGGTACTTCTTGTTCAAAAAGACGTTTTACTAAATCAGGTGCTGTTCTAGAAACTGTAATTTGTGCTCCCTTTGAATCAGACCCTACTCTAGTAACCAAGACACGAACTTTATCTTGAGGATTGTAAGTTTCACCTGGTAGTTGATCATTATGCGGCATTACAGCCTCTACATTTCCAATCTTCACATAAACGAAGCGATTGTCACGTCTTTCAACTGTACCAGTAACAATTTCATCTTTATATTGAGAGTACTCGCTAATAATATGTTCTCTTTCAGCTTCGCGTAAACGTTGCATAATAACTTGCTTAGCAGTTTGAGCAGCTAAACGTCCGAAGTCTTTAGGAGTTACTTCAAAACGAATTTCGTCACCAACTTCGTAAGCACGGTTAATTTCAAGAGCATCTTTCAAACTTACTTCGAGACGACTATCTTGAACTTCATCAACTACAGTCTTAATTGCATTAACTTTGAAGTTGCCTTTCTTTTCATCAAAAACAACTTCTACATTTTGAGCTTGGTTATAATTTTTCTTATATGCAGCTACTAAAGCAGCCTTAATCGCATCAACAATAACTTCTTGTTTAATGCCTTTTTCTTTTTCTAAGGTTGCAAAGGCTTCCACCATTTCTTTAGACATAAGTTTTTGATCATCCTTTCTAAAATTCAACTGCAAAGCGACTAGAAGCAATCACCTTTCTAGGGATTGTGATGTCTTTGCGTCGTGTTTTGATCTTTACTTCTAAGACGATCTGATCTTGATTGAGATCTTTTAAAGTACCTTCAAAAGTCTTTTCACCATCAATTTTTTGATAAAGACTAACATGAATGTAGGATCCCTTGGCACGTTCCCAATCTTTTTCATTCTTGATTGGACGCTCTAAACCAGGAGATGAAAGCTCTAAAATATACGGTTCAGGAAAAGGATCAGGATCTAATTCATCTAGTTTTTCTGATACCAATTCACTTAAATTTGCGATCTCTTCAATATCAATTCCGCCTGGGCGACGATCAACATAAATGCGAAGATAATATTGCTTCTTTTCCTTTACATATTCAACATCGACCAGTTCATCGCCTCTTGCTTCGGCTAAAGGCGTAACTACGTCTGCCACCAATTCGGTAACTTTTGTCAAATCTCTTCCTCCGTAATAAAAAGAGTGAGCATTGCTGCTCACTCGAATTTGCTATTCGAACTTCGTTTTTAGAATAGCATATTTACTGCAATTTGTAAATTATCCCGCTAAAATAGTGACAATTGATTCTGATCAGGCATTCCCTCAAGAACACCATTATTTTCGAAATACTCCATAATTGTTTGTGATACTTTGCCACGAGTGGCAAGATCTTCTTTTGAAAGAAATTTCTGTTCCGCACGTGCAGCTACAATTTGCTTTGCAGCATTGTCACCTAACCCAGGAACAGCATTAAATGGTGCTAAGATTGTATGGTCATCAATAATCTTAAAGTCTGTGGCTTCAGATTCGTTTACATCTACCATCTTAATCTTTATTCCACGCTCTAAACATTCATTTGCAATTTCAAGTACAGTAAGTAATGACTTGTCTTTTGCAGAAACATCCATTCCCTTATCCTGAATTTCTTTCATTGCAGCTTTAACTGTATTCTTGCCGTGACTCATTGCTACCAAATCAAACAAGTCAGCACGAACAGAGAAGTAAGAAGCATAATAAATTACTGGATAATATACTTTAAACCAAGCAATTCTAAGTGCCATCAAGATATAGGCTGTAGCATGGGCTTTAGGGAACATATACTTAATCTTAAGACACGAAGGAATGTACCAATCAGGAATCTTATCGTTCTTTTTCAAGATTTCCATATTTTCATCGCTAATTCCTCTACCATGTCGTACAGATTCCATTGTAAAGAAAGCAACTTCTGGTTTTACACCCCAGTGAATCAAGTCCATCATGATATTATCACGACAACCAATTACATTCTTCAACTTACAAGTCCCATTATTAATTAAGTCTTCTGCATTTCCTAACCATACATCAGTACCGTGAGATAAACCTGAAATTTGCAATAATTCTGAGAAAGTAGTTGGTTTTGTTTCTTCAAGCATCCCTCTAACAAACTTTGTACCGAATTCTGGCACACCAAGTGTTCCCGTTTTTGATTGGATTTGTTCAGGGGTAACACCTAAAATTTCAGGACTTGAGAAGAGAGACATTACTCCCGGATCATCAGGAGGAATAGTTAACGGATCAACTCCGGATAGATCCTGTAGCATTCTGATCATGGTAGGATCATCGTGACCCAGAATATCAAATTTCAAAATATTATCATGGATAGAATGGAAATCAAAGTGAGTTGTAAGCCAAGCTGCACTTAAATCATCTGCTGGATACTGGACTGGAGTAAAGTCATAAATATCCATGTCATCGGGCACTACAACAATACCTGCTGGGTGTTGTCCAGTTGTTCTTTTTACTCCAGAAGCACCGGCTGCTAGACGATCAAGCTCGGCATTTCTTAAATGTAGTTCATTTTCATCTTCATAATGCTTAACATACCCATAAGCAGTCTTATCAGCAACGGTCGCAATCGTCCCCGCTCTAAATGAATTGTCTGGACCAAACATAACTCGAATGTAGTTATGAGCTACTGGTTGATAGTCTCCAGAGAAGTTTAAATCGATATCCGGAACCTTGTCTCCATGGAATCCTAAGAAAGTAGCAAACGGAATATCTTGCCCATCTTTAACTAATGGAGTTCCACATTTTGGACACTCTTTGTCAGGTAAGTCATAGCCTGACCCATATTCTCCATTCTCAAAGAATTTAGAATACTTACAATTCGGACAACGATAGTGAGGAGCCAAAGGATTTACTTCCGTAATTCCAGACATCGTCGCTACTAAACTAGAACCAACTGACCCACGTGACCCTACTAAATATCCGTCTTTATTTGATTTGGCAACAAGCCTTTGAGAAATTAAGTAAATAACTGCATATCCGTTTGAAATAATAGAATTCAATTCAAGTTCAATTCTATCTTCTACAATCTTTGGTAAAGGTTTTCCGTATAATTCGTAGGCTTTATTATAAGTTAAATCCTTCATTTCTTGATCCGCATTTTCAATATGCGGTGGATATAGTCCACTTTTAATCGGAGCAATTTCCTCAATTTGAGCGGCTAATTTATTAGTATTATCAATTACAATTTCTTTAGCTACATTTTCACCCAAAAAGCTAAATGCATCAAGCATCTCCTGCGTTGAATAAAAATGTAAGTCCGGTAAATTCTTATTGCGATTAGGATTTCCCTTTTGAGCGGCTAATAAAATTTTACGATAAATTGCTTCATGCGGTTCAACATAGTGCGAGTCACTGGTAGCTACTACTGGTTTATTTAGTTCTTTACCTAATTTATAAATATTTTGAATAATTTCATGCAGCTCGTCTTCATCTTTAATTAGATCATCTTCAATTAAGGTTTGATAAGCTGCTGGCGGTTGGACTTCAAGATAATCATAAAAACGTGCTTTTTCACGAGCTTCATCATATCCTTTTTGCATCATTGAAATGAATACATCGCCTTGCCAGCAACCACTACCAAATAATAACCCTTTATGATATTTTCTTAATTCCGACTTTGGGGTACGTGGAATACGATAGAAATATTTAGTACTTGCAAGCGATACAAGCTTGTACATATTTTTTAGTCCTTCTTGATTTAAAGCAAGAACACTCATATGACTTGGCTTAGCTCGCTTATAAACTTGACCATATTTAGCATAGTCATTCATTTTGCCTAAATCTGCTTCATGAAAACGTTCATTAAAAGCATCTAGCAATTTAAACATTAAATATCCTGTAGCTTCAGCATCTTGATTAGCGCGGTGATGATGTTCAAGAACAACATTGTATTTCTTAGCTAAAGAATCAAGGGTGTGGCGAGTTTGTTCAGGATGCAAAAGTCTTGACACTTCAAGCGTGTCAACAACAGGTTGCGTAATTTCTTCTAGACCTGCACGGCGTAAAGCCGCATTTACAAACCCAACATCAAATTGAACATTATGTCCACAGAGAGGACGATCACCATAAAATTCTTTAAATTTCTTAATTACATCTTTTTCATCATCAGCTGCACCAACCATTTCATCAGTAATTGATGTTAAGTTAATCGTTGTATCACTTAAGGGATGGTGGGGATTGATAAACTCATCGAATCTTTCCAGTACTTCTCCATTTTTCATTTTTACCGCACCGATTTCAATAATGGTGTCGTAAACAGAAGATAGTCCTGTTGTTTCAACGTCGAAAATCACATATTCACGATCTCGATAATCCATTTCAGTAGGATTAAGGACAAGCAAAGCATGATCATCAATCATATTGGCCTCATAGCCATATAAAATTTTCATTTTTTCGCTTGCACCAGTATGATAAGCTTCTGGGAAAGATTGCACATCTGCATGATCCGTAATTGCAATTGCCTTTTGACCAAATTTTTTGGCAGTTTTGATAAAGTCAGTAGCCGTACTAGTTGCGTCCAATTGACTCATATTTGTATGAAGATGCAATTCTACACGCTTTTTCTCTCCTTCATACTTTTCTTCTCGACCCTTATGTTCAATTAATTCTAAGTTTCGAATATTAAAAACAACGTCATGTTGATATTGATCATCAGCTGCATAACCTTGCATTCTAGCCCAAACGCCAGGTTTAATTCCCTTTAGATAATCAATTTGATCTTTGTCAGAAACAAATTTTTTAAAGCTAATTGAATCTGTATAGTCAGTAATCTCACCAGTAAAAATTACACTTCCAGATTTTAATTCATGAATATCAGTATTAAAAATATGGCCTTCAATAGCTACGTTTCCACTGCCATCTTCCAAGTCTTTAATTTGAATAAATTTAGCTTTTTTATCGACCTTTTTGTTGCCCATTCTTGTGCTCTTAACAGGCATTTTTTTCTTAGGTTCTGCCGGTTGTTTTTCATAGAATTCTTGCATAGCAGACTCATGCTGAGCCTGCTCTTGTTCTAGACTTCTTAAATTTTCATCAATATTAGTTTCATCAACTTTCGTTGTAAACTTAATATTGAAGAAACCATAACGTCTGAATTCTTTATTTAGTTCTGCTAAAACTTGTTCTGAAAGCAAGCCATTTACTACTTGGTTTTGAGTTGGAATTAGCCATTTTTCTTTTTCTAAATGAGGAGCTTGTCCTTGTAAAAATTCCCGAACAGCTGGTTTTAGGTTAGTTGAATTCTGAATGGCATAAGTCCAGTAGGCCGGTAGATTCTTACTGCTTCCATCACGTGTTTGAACTAATAATTCAACACTCACAAACGGTTCAAAAGTCTCATGAATAAGTTCATTAAGAGAGCGATAAGTTTCAAAATCTAATGGTGTATCAAAAAAAACGTGGATTTTCCACTTTCTTTCATTAGCGTATACATCCACGTTTTCAATTTCACCATTTTGGACAATATCGTTATCTTCAAACTTATCAGGAAACTTGATTTGATCTAATAGTTTTTTGAAAAGTTCGTTCTTTTTTGTCACAAAAATTATCCTAACTCTTTTGTAATCACAGCATCCAAATCAGAAATATTAACTTCAGTAGCCTTTTCATCCATTGGACGCTTTACTTCTACAATACCATCTTTTGCTTTTCGACCGATTGTAATTCTTAATGGTGCTCCGACTAAGTCAGCATCATTAAATTTAACACCTGGTCGTTCATTTCTATCATCGTATAAAACATCATACTTGGCTGAAAGTTCTTTTTCAAGTTTTTCAGCTAATTCAGTTTGAGTTTCATCCTTCATTTTCATTTGAATTAAATGAATGGCAAATGGAGCAATTTCTTTTGGCCATGCGATTCCATTTTCAGTTAAGTGTTGTTCAACTGCAGCTGACAGCATTCTGGTTACACCAATTCCATAGGAGCCCATGATTACTGGCTTAGCTTTACCATTATTATCTAAGAAATCAGCACCCATAGTATCAGTATAGTAAGTACCTAATTTAAAGATATGACCAACTTCAATACTAGTAGTAAATTTCAATGGTAAGTGATCAACTGGATCTGGTTCTCCTTCGTTTGCCGTACGAATATCCGCAAATTCGTCAACTTTAAAGTCGCGATCTAAATTAGCATTTTGATATTGATAGTCGGTTTCATTTGCACCTACAACTACATTGTACAAATCTTTGACTGTTTCATCCGCAATAATCTTATCAGCCCAGTCAGCATTGATTGGTCCAACGCCGCCCTTTTCTGAACCAGTAATTTCTACTAATTCATCAGTATTTGCAGTTCTAACTTCGTCTGCATCTAAGATATGGCCTAATTTAACTTCGTTAATTTCCTTATCACCACGGATGAGAACTAAGACCTTTTGGTCATCTGCAATGTATAAGATACTCTTAACAATTCTAGTTGAAGGAACTTTAAGAAAATCAGCTAACTTTTCAATTGTATCCATTCCTGGAGTGGCTACTTTAGCTAAGTCTTTTGCTTCTTCTGGTTCTTGTTTAAAAGTATCAATACTTTTAGCCATTTCAAGGTTAGCAGCGTAAGTGCCTTTTTCATTAGTAGCAATTGTATCTTCACCAATTGCAGCAGGAGCTTGAAATTCAGTTGAGTTCTTTCCACCCATTGTACCTGAATCTGCAATAACAGGGTGAACAGTAACACCAGCACGATTAAAGATCTTTAAATATGCGGATTTTTGATCATCAAATTGTTCATCTAATTGTTCACGAGTTGCTGCAAAACTATATCCATCTAACATGACAAATTCTCTACCACGGAGCAAACCGAAACGTGGACGATTTTCATCACGGAATTTAGTTTGAATTTGATATAGAGCAAGTGGCATTTGCTTGTAACTCTTTAAGTTCTTAGCAACAATTTCAGTGAAGGTTTCCTCATGTGTTGGTCCAAGCAAACTTTCACGTCCATGTCGGTCTTGAAGCTTAAACATTTCTGCGCCATATTTTTTATAACGACCAGATTCTTGCCAAAGGGTTGCAGGCAAGAGATGAGGCATGATCATTTCAGGTACATTAATATTATCCATTTCTTCTTCAATAATATTTTCCGCCTTGCGTAGGACGCGGTAACCCAAAGGTAAGTATGCATAAACCCCGGCAGTTACTTGACGGATATAGCCACCTCTAAGCATTAATTGGTGACTTTTTGCTACAGCATCAGAAGGTGCCTCTTTTAACGTTGGCATAAAAAATTTTGATTGACGCATTTATTCCTCCAAAAATTTACTTAATAAAATAGCGATAAATATCATTTCCAGTTACTGCAACAATTAACAGTAAGAGAATGACAAAACCGATTACATCTACAATTGCTTCCTTATCTTCAGGAATTGGTTTTCGAATAATGAGCTGAATCAGGTTAAGTAATAATTTTCCACCATCTAATCCAGGGATTGGAATCAAATTTACAATTCCCAAATTAATAGAAATCATTGCTAAAAATGCTAGCAAGTATGTAAAGCCCATGTTTGAAACTTGAACGGTTTGCGAATAAATCCCTACCGGTCCAGAAAGTTTGTTTAAACTAAAATGTCTAAACAAATTGCCTACGGCATTAAAGATTAAACCAGTTGTACTAATACTTGTATTCCATCCACGGCTAATTTTTGCACCAAGACTATTATCAGGCTTTCCATAAAAACCAAGTTGATAGACTTTTTGACCATCTATCTTATTAGCTTTAGGCTTTATAGAGAAATTTTTAACCTTATTATCTCTTTTTACCTTTACTTCAACAGTCTTACCTTTACTTTCAGCCAGTTCAGCAGCAATTTGATTGAAATTACTAATTTTTTTATTATTAATCGCGATAATTTCATCATTAGCTTTGATCCCAGCTACTTGAGCAGGTTGATGAGCAATAGTGCTACCCACTGTTGTAGTCGGTGCACCAGGAGCTGCTAATGACCAAATAATAAATACAACAAATCCTAAGACAATATTCATGAATGGACCAGCAAAATTAGTAGCTAATTTTTTACCAACACTGGCCTCTTGAAATTGTGTATCCCGGGGTGCAATTAACAATTCAGTTCCATTTTGTTCAATGATCGTGGCATCATGATCAACAGAATAAGTTTTTAGCTGATCTTCATCACCATTTTCATATCCTTGAATAGTTAATGCATCTACTAAATCAGCGGCATTGACTTGTACTGGAATTCCTTCAATTGGCATTTGAGATCCTGATGCATCAATTCGTTTAACTTTATTTTGATCATCTAACTGCAATACTACTGTAGTACCAGGATCAATCTTTGCGGCATCATCAGGTCCCGCTAAGCGCACATATCCCCCTAAAGGAAGCCATCTAATAGTATAAGTGGTTTTAGCACGCATCTTTTGAAACAATTTTGGCCCCATACCAATTGAAAATTCACGAACTAAAATACCGCACTTTTTTGCAACAATAAAATGTCCAAATTCATGAACAAAAACAAGTATCCCAAAAACAACTAGAAAGATTAAAATACCTTTCATTCAGTAGCTCTCCTATAAAATACCCATAAATGCAACAACAGGTAAAACGAAAAGCATGCTATCAAATCGATCTAAAATTCCTCCATGACCCGGCAAGATCTTACCTGAATCTTTCACCCCATAAAAGCGTTTATAAGCTGATTCAACTAAGTCTCCCATCTGACCAACAATTGATAAGAAGAAGGCTAGAACAATCATCATAGCATTATTCCTACCAGTAGGAACTAAGGTAACATAAATTGCTGCGATAATTACTGCACAAATTACTGCTCCAATAGATCCTTCCCATGTTTTATTAGGACTAATAACTGGCCATAATTTATGCTTTCCAATCTTACGTCCCACCATATACGCTGCAATATCCGTTGACCAAACAACTGCAAATACATAGCCTAAAATTGCTAATCCAAGATGGGCATTTCTAATAGCCGCCATGAAGTGAAAGCCAGTTCCGATGTATAAGGCAGCCAAAGTATAAACTCCGGCATCATCAAATGTAACCTTATTCTTAGACAAAACCGTTCTTACCAGCATCAACATTACGAAGATATAAAAAATATCATACTTATTTAAAAACGCAGGTAAAAATTTAAAGAATGAATCGGGGACTGCCATAGTCAAGGTTGCTAATAAGGCCAAGATAAAATCCCAAGAAACAATAATTTGCTTCTTCATAATAAAAATTTCGCTAATTCCAACTGCTGCAAACGCACAAACTAGGACATCAATCCAAATGCCGCCCATTAAAACAATCGGAATAAATAAAATTAAAGCTACAATAGCTGTTATTACACGTTGTTTCATTTAAAATTCTACAGTTCTAATTAAAATTATACTTTTCCAAAACGACGATTACGTCCTTGATAATCTTTAACTAATTCTTCTAAATCAGTTTTATCAAAATCTGGCCATAATTTATCTGAAAAACCAAATTCAGTATAGGCCATTTGCCACAATAAGAAATTTGATAAACGTTCTTCTCCAGATGTTCTAATTAATAAATCAGGGTCTTCATATGGAGCTAAAGAATGAGTCAGCAAATGATCCGAGACCATTTTTTCACTAATATCATCAATATCAATTTCCCCGACTTTTACCTTACGAGCAATTTCTTGTACTCCAGCCGTTATTTCTCTACGCGATCCATAGTTAAAGGCAAAATTCAATACCATTCCTGTATTATTAGCTGTTTCTGCCATGGCTTTTTGGGTTACTAAATATGTCTTCTCAGGTAATTCGTCTACAAATCCCATAATATTAACCCGAACGTTATTTTCCATTAGTTCCGGCATAAACTTATCAAAAAAGTCAATTGGTAAACGCATCAAATAGTTTACTTCGTCAGTCGGACGAGCCCAATTTTCAGTTGAAAAAGCATAAAGTGTTAAAACTTTTATTCCTAATTTATTGGCAGCAAGAGCAATATTTCGAATATTATCCATACCATGACGATGTCCGACAAAACGTGGTAAATGTCTTTTTTTTGCCCATCTACCATTTCCATCCATAATTATGGCTAAATGATTAAGTGGTTTTTTTGATTCTGACATATCTTATCAAATCCTAAACTAACCCTGAGTAATTTCTTGACTCTTTTGATCTGCTAATTTATCAATTTCTTTAGTAGCATCGTCAGTTACTTTTTGAACTTGTTTTTCTAAACTACGTTGTTCATCTTCAGTAATATCGCCATCTTTTTCTTGACGCTTCAAAGTATCCATTGCATCTCGACGAACATTGCGGACAGCAATCTTACCTTTTTCAGCAAGCTTGCCTACTTGCTTAGCAATTTCTTGACGACGTTCACCAGTTAATTGTGGAATAACAATTCTAATTACAGTCCCATCATTAGCTGGAGTAATTCCAAGATCAGAAGCTAAGATAGCATGTTCAATGTCATCTAAAGTTGATTTATCATAAGGCGTTACCATTAAAACACGAGCTTCAGGAATACTTACACTAGACATTTGTGTAAGTGGAGTTGGAACACCGTAGTAGTTAACCTTAATTCCATCCAGTAAGCTTGCATTTGCAACGCCGGCACGAATACCGCCTAATTCCTTTTGGAACACAGCGATAGACTTTTTCATATTATCTTTTGCTTTTTCAATTACTTCATTAGCCATTATTTATCACCTTTGATTACAGTACCAATATTTTCACCCATAACAACTTTCTTGATGTTACCAGGCTTATTTACATTAAAGACAACTAGTGGAATATTATTATCCATAGACAATGAACTAGCTGTACTATCCATTACTTTTAAGTTCTTTGAAATCAAATCAAGTTGAGTTAATTCAGAGTATTTCTTAGCATTTGGATCAACTTTAGGATCAGCTGAGTAAACGCCGTCAACTCCATTTTTAGCCATCAAAATTACATCTGCATTAATTTCAGCTGCTCTTAAAGCTGCAGTAGTATCGGTTGAGAAGTAAGGATTACCGGTACCACCACCAAAAATAACAACACGGCCCTTTTCTAAATGACGAACGGCTTTGCGACGAATATATGGTTCCGCAATTTGACGCATTTCAATTGATGTTTGTACTCGTGTTGGAACGCCCAAGTTTTCTAATCCATCTTGTAATGCTAGACCATTCATAATTGTTGCTAACATTCCCATGTAGTCTGCCTGAGCTCTTTCCATACCCAGATTTGCACCAGTTTCACCACGCCACATGTTTCCACCGCCACACACAATGCCGATTTCAACACCCATATCGTGAACAGACTTAATTTCTTCAGCTAGATGCTTAATAACCTCTGGGTTAATACCAGTACCTTTTTCACCAGCAAGGGCCTCACCAGAAACTTTTAAAATAATACGTTTATACTTAACTTGACTCATAAATTTACCTCCTCATTGCTTTTATCATTTTACCATAAAATCACTGCAATATATTATACCGAAAAAAAGGAGCAACGCCTAAGCGTTACTCCCATTTTTAAGTAAATAATTACTTCATTTGTTCACGTACTTCGGCAGCAAAGTCTTCTTGCTTCTTTTCAATACCTTCGCCAACTTCGTAACGTTGGAAAGCAACTAACTTAGCTCCCTTTTCCTTCAAGAATTCGCCAACAGTCTTGCTGTCGTCCATAATGTAGTTTTGTGATAAAACTGCAAATTGCTTATCAACTTGAGTATTATCATCAATAAAGCGTTGCATCTTACCAGGAATAATCTTATCCCAAATCTTTTCAGGCTTACCTTCTTCTTTAAGTTCAGCCTTAATGTCTTCTTTAGCTTTAGCTAAAACATCATCGCTTAATTGTTTTTCTGAACCATAAACAAGGTGTGGTAATGGCTTCTTGTTTACCAAAGCACGACTTTCGTTATCTTGATCAATCTTGTGGTTCATAACAGCTAATTGATCAGTGATGAATTCATCATCTAATTCATCAGGTGAGATAACTTTAGGACTCATAGCAGCAATGTGCATAGCTAAATGCTTAGCAGTAGCTGCATCAGCACCTTCTAAAACAGTGATAACACCAATTTGGCCACCATTGTGTTGGTATGCACCAAATTCTTGGTCATCAGTTTTTTCTTCTAAAGCGAAACGACGTAAGACGATCTTTTCACCAATAGTAGCAGTTGCATCTACGAATGACTGACCCAAAGTAGTACCATCAGCCATCTTTAATTCTTCAGCTGCTTCCATGTCAGCAGGTTTACCTTCAGCAATAGTTTTAGTAGCTGCATTAACTAATTTAACAAACTTATCGTTTGAAGAAACGAAGTCAGTTTCTGAGTTAACTTCAGTAATAGCTGCAACATTACCATCAACGTAAACGCCAGTTAAACCTTCAGCTGCAACACGGTCAGCTTTCTTAGCAGCCTTTGCCATACCTTTATCACGAAGGTATTGAACTGCCTTATCCATGTCACCGTCAACTTCTACTAATGCTTTCTTGGCATCCATAACACCAGCACCAGTACGTTCACGTAATTCTTTAACTAATTGAGCAGTAATTTTTGCCATTAATATGTCCTCCTACAGAACTAACAGTAAAAACAAATTAGTCTTCTGATTTTTCAACAACTACTTCGATGGATTCTTCTTCATCGTCTTCAGCTGCTGCTTTATCAGCCATTTCTTTTTCAACATCTTCGCTGTCATCTTGGCCTTGCTTACCTTCGATAATTGCATCAGCCATAGCACCTGAAATCAAACGAATTGCACGAATTGCGTCATCGTTTGCTGGAATAACAACGTCGATTGGATCTGGATCAGTGTTAGTATCAACCATAGCTACTACAGGGATACCTAAAATGTTTGCTTCGTGAACAGCGATCTTTTCTTTCTTAGGATCAACAACAAACATAACATCTGGGATTCTTGGCATATCTTCAATACCACCTAAGAATCTTTCAAGTTTTTCCATTTCCTTAGTCAAAAGTGCAACTTCCTTCTTTGGTAATACGTCGAAAGTGCCATCTTCTGACATTTGCTTTAATTCCTTTAATCTCTTAACACGGCTTTGGATAGTAGTCCAGTTAGTCAAAGTACCACCTAACCAACGTTGGTTAACGTAGTATTGACCTGCACGTGTAGCTTCTTCTTTAACAGCGTCTTGTGCTTGTTTCTTAGTACCAACAAACAAGAATACGCCACCGTCTTGAGCAACTGCCTTAACGTAGTTGTAAGCGTCATCTAACATCTTAATAGTCTTTTGTAAGTCAATGATGTAGATTCCGTTTCTTTGAGTGAAAATGTAAGGAGCCATCTTTGGATCCCATCTTCTAGTTTGGTGACCAAAGTGGACACCTGCTTCAAGCAATTGCTTCATAGTAACAACTGTCATAAAAAATTCCTCCTGGTTAATTCCTCTCAAGAGGTCGTATTAAATTCTGACCAATAAATGGCACCTAGGAATTTAATCGCTCTTGATGTGATATAAATTTAATATGCGAAACGCATACTTGAACATTGTAACTAATTAATTTTATAAATGCAATTAAAATTTTACATTATGTTCTTTTAAAAACTCTTCTTTCCATTTTCTTGAATGGTGTTTGAACCAATATTCTCTCTTTAAGGCCAGTTTTTTATCATCAAATTCTTCATGATAAATCATTTTTACTGGTCGACGTGTTTTTGTGTATTTAGCTCCTTTTCCTTCATTGTGCATCTTTAATCGATGAGCTAAGTCATTTGTAAAACCACCATAGAAACTTCCATCATTACACAATAAGCAGTAAAAATAATATTTTTCTTTTTTAGGCCCTTCTTCCTTATTTTCAGTGATAACTTTTTTTATTTCAGGTGTAAAGGATCCGTCTTGATTATGAACAACAATGGCATCCCTCAAAACTAGACCATCACTCGCAGTATTTCTAATTGCTTCTACCACAACTAAATTAGCATCTGCCTCTCTCTTAGAGACAAATGGTTGCACCCACTTTACACTCAGTTGATTTTCTAAACAATAGTGCATAATTTCACCCAAACGCTCAGGCCGATGAACCATAAACATTTTGCCTTTCATCTTCAGCAGATCACTTGATACTTTAATTATTTGCTCAAGGTTAATTGCTAGTTCATGTCTTGCTAAGGCCTTTTTTTCATCTGGATTAACAATATGACCTTTAGGAACTTTGAAATAAGGAGGATTAACAACAACTACATCATACTTATCTTTACCTAATTTTTTCGGGGCATCTAATGCATTCAGACAATGGACTTCTATCCGATTTTCTAATTTATTCAATTTAATACTTCGTCTTGCCTGATCAGCTATTTCTTTTTGAATCTCCACCGCATCATAATGTGCCCGGTTAAAATAGGACATGTAGATACTAGCAGCCCCATTACCACTACATAAATCAACAACTTTATAATTATCATGTATTTTATTTTGCGCAAAATATCCAAGAAGAAGCGTATCTAAAGAAAAAGAAAACGCATCTTTTTCTTGGATGATTTGTAGGTCATCATTGTACATATAATCAATTCGTTCATTAGGTTTCAATAGATCCATTTTCTATACCCTTCTAAAAATTCTTTGCTGTATTGTATAATACTATAGATAAAATTGGAGGAAAGATTATGTTTTATAAAATTATTCGCCCAATCGCCCGATTTATTGTCTGGGTACTTAATGGACATTTACATGTTCATCATAAAGACCGTATACCAAAAGGTAACTATATTTTAGTAGCCCCTCATCGAACTTGGTGGGAACCAATTCTTTTTGCCTTGGCTGCAAGTCCAATGGAATTTATGTTTATGGCAAAAAAAGAACTTTTTAAAAATCCTATTTTGAGATTTATTTTAGTGCATGCACATGCTTTTTCAGTAGATCGCGATAATCCTGGTCCTTCTGCAATTAAAATTCCTGTTAAAGGATTACGCAAAGGTGATCTATCGTTGATTATTTTTCCTTCCGGAACTCGTCATTCTGAAGAACTTAAAAGTGGTGCATTTGTTATTGCCAAAATGGCTAATAAGCCTTTAGTGCCAGTTGTTTATCAAGGACCGTTGACATTTAAAGGCTTCCTAAAAAGAAAATCTTTAGACATTTGTTTTGGTGATCCTATCTACATTCCACGCCGCGAAAAGATTAATAAAGAAACTACACCTGCTCTATACCAGCAATTGGAAGAAGCTTGGGACAAGCTAGATAAAGAACAAAATCCTGACTTTCACTATATCGCAAAATAATTTTTTTATTATTCAAGATTTTTAGTGTTAAAATGACATAGTCTAGTGTAGAAAAGGAGAATCGATAATGTTAGAAAAACCTTTGTATAAAATGATGCTTAGTCATTCATTTAATGTCCCTGTAAAAGTTACGTACTGGGATGGAAAATCAGAAATTTATGGAAATGGCACACCGGAAGTGGAGGTTATTTTTAACAAAAAGATTCCTTTTAAAGAAATAACAAGTAACGCCTCTTTAGCTTTAGGTGAAGCTTATATGGATAAGGACCTTGAAATTAAGGGTAGTATCCAAAAATTAATTGAAGCAGCATATGAAAGTAGTGAATCATTTATGCGTGCTTCAAAATTTAGAAAATTTTTACCTAAGCAAAAGCATACTGAGAAGCAAAGTCAAGAAGATGTTCAAAGTCACTATGATATCGGTAACGATTTTTATAAACTATGGCTTGATCCAACTATGACTTACTCATGTGCTTACTTCACTAATGGTAATAAAGATGATCTTGAAGCTGCTCAAATTGCTAAAGTTCATCATATTCTTCAAAAATTAGATCCTAAACCAGGTAAGACTTTATTAGATATTGGGTGTGGCTGGGGAACCTTAATGCTAACTGCAGCTAAAGAATATGGACTTAAAGTTACCGGAGTCACTTTAAGCCAAGAACAATTTGATTTAGTCAACCAAAAGATCAAGGACATGGGTCTTGAAAATCAAGCCGAAGTTTTACTTGAAGATTACCGTGAATTAGGTAATCGTGATTTTGATTATGTTACTTCTGTAGGTATGTTTGAACACGTTGGTTCAGAAAACCTAGGAGAATACTTCAAAGACGTTGCTAAATACCTAAAGCCACACGGTGTTGCTTTAATTCATGGTATTACTCGTCAACAAGGCGGGGCTACCAATGCTTGGATTAACAAATATATCTTCCCAGGTGGCTACATCCCTGGCCTAGTAGAAATTGTCTCAAGAATTGAAGAAGCTAACTTACAAATTGCTGACATGGAAATGCTTCGCCGCCACTATCAAAGAACTCTTGAAATTTGGGATAAAAACTTTAATGACCATCGTTCAGAGGTTGAAGGAATGATGGGCGAACGCTTTGTAAGAATGTGGGATATGTATCTTCAAGCTTGTGCAGCTTCCTTTGAATCAGGAAACATTGATGTTATTCAATACCTATTAACAAAGGGACCATCTGGTAAAACCTTACCAATGACTCGTCAATACATGTTGAATGATAAATAAATATAATTCAAATAAAAGCTCGGTCTTAAACGACCGAGCTTTTTATTTATCACTGTTTTGTTGAAGCTTATAAAGATTGTAGTAATACCCTTTCTTCTTCAATAGTTCCTCATGTGTACCACGTTCAACAATTCTTCCTTTATCCAAAACAATAATCTGGTCCGCATCTGCAATTGTTGAAAGACGGTGCGCAATTGCCAAAGTCGTTCTTCCTTGACGAAGCTTCTTTAATCCCTCTTGAATTAAATTTTCGGTTTCTGTATCGACATTAGCCGTTGCTTCATCTAGAACTAAAATTTTAGGATCAGTTACTAAGGTTCGTGCAAATGAAATTAATTGTCGTTGTCCTTGACTAAGTTCTGATCCACCTTCAATCACTTTTGCATGATATTTACCAGGCATCTTTTCAATAAATGAATCTGCTTGTACGGTTTTAGCAGCATCTTTAATTTGTTGATCTGTAATTTTGTCATTATACAAGCGAATATTTGAAGAAATGTCACCATAGAACATAAAGGGTTCTTGTAAAACTAATCCTAGTTTTTTACGTAATTCTTTCTTCGGAAACTTCCTAATATCAATGCCATCAATAAGTACTTCCCCACTACCAAATTCATAAAATCTCATCATTACATTGATGATTGAACTCTTTCCTGATCCAGTATGACCAACAATTCCTAAAGTTTCACCCGGATTAACTACAAAAGATACATCATGTAAGATTTCATTCTTTCCATCATAAGAAAAGCTGACATTTTTAAATTCAATCTTTCCCTTTGAAATAACTGCTCTTTCATCATTTTCTTGTCGCGGTTCGTATTCTTTTTCATCCATAATTCTAAAAATACGTTTACCTGCCACAATTCCATCCTGAAAAGAAGTCATTCGATCCATCATAGTAGAAATAGGATTAAAAAATTGTTGTACATATTGAGAAAAAGCATATACAATTCCGGCAGGAACAAAAGTCTTTTGCAATGGAAAACCAAAATACATTAATACTAATGCAAGAGCCAATGAATAAAGCAAACTAGTCATTGGCGAGAGCAAAAGCGAGTTAACTCGGATCAAGTTAAAACGTGTTCTCATTAAAGTACCATTCTCATTTTCAAAATGGTTTGTCATTCTTTTTTCCTGCTTAAATTGCTGAATTAGAGAAACTCCTTCAATAGATTCATTTAAGTTAGTATTAATTCGACTAAGCCGTTCCCTAAAAGCACGATACAATCTAGAACTCTTTTGTGTATAAATCCAGAAAATAAAACCTAAAATTGGTAAAAACAGCAAGACAATTAACGCCGCAAATTTATTGGTTACATACATCGCTATAAAAGCAGTTACTAAAGAAAATACTCCAATGACTACTTGACAAAGTACTCCTAAAAAGTCGCTTAGAGTCATCGTATCATTAGTGACTCTTGATACAATTGAACCTGCTGGCGTCTGGTCAAAATAGCGCATCCCTAAACTATGAAGTTTTCGATATAAATCTTTTCTTACACTTTCAAGTGTCTTTTCAGCGCCAAGTGCATATAAATATTGATATACAAATTGAAGAATTGCCTTAATAATTGTTCCAAGGCCATATAATAGTCCAGCCCAAATTATAATCTGTACTGTCGCTTTTTGTTTGATCAAATAATTATCTAAGAAAAACTGTAGTCCTCTTGGTAAAAGCATATTAATTACACTTACTAAGAAAGCTCCAAAAATTGCAATTCCCATTTCCACTTTAAAAGGCTTTACGTATTTTAAAACTCTTTTAAATATTTGAACTTGTTCTTTAAATGGGATGGCCTTAGACCAAATTGATTTGCTTTCTTCATTATTGTCCATCTACTTCACCCACCTTTGCTTGTAGTTCTTGTTTACGCCACATTTCAGCATACCAACCATTTTGAGCTAAAAGGTCAGCATGTTTTCCTCTTTCAACAATCTTCCCCTCTTTTAGAACTAAGATGAGATCTGCATCCATTACGGAAGTCAAACGATGGGCCGCAATCAAGGTCTTTTTTCCTTTTCTTTCCGATTTAAGTGAATCCAAAATAGAGGTCTCTGTCTTTGCATCCACCGCTGAAAGAGCGTCATCTAATATCAAAATAGGACTTTCTTTTAACAAAGCTCGTGCAATTGACAATCTTTGTTTTTGTCCCCCAGACAACGATACTCCATTCTCACCTACCAATGTTTTATATCCAGCTGGCATTTGTAAAATATCATCATGCAAATCACTCTTTTGAGCTGCAGATTCAATTTTATCTTTCTCCACATTTTCATCAGAAAAAGCAATATT
>DBFNNF010000270.1:0-2752 GCA_048407585.1 Lactobacillus johnsonii
AATCATCGTTAATTGGTTAAAAAATATGAAGTCCTGGTTTTCCATTTAGATAGGAAACTATTTTATTCTTAACTGCTAATTCTTGCTCAGCATTTTTCTTTTCATCAGCTAAATATAAACGCATGGCTTTAGCAGTTGCCGCAATTGCAGGTAAATTTTCAGTACTTGAACGTAAGGCCTTTTCTTGACCACCGCCATCAATTAACGGCTTAATCATTTTACCTTCTTTTTTATAAAGAATACCTACGCCACGAGGTGCATGAAATTTATGAGCTGATAGACTCATTAGGTCTACTCGATCAGTAAATACCTCATCCCAAACATCTTTTCCTAAAGCTTGAACATTATCAACATGAAAAGTAACGTTCGGATAATCTTCTAAAACTTTACTAATAGCTTTAATAGGTTGAATTGTACCAATCTCATTATTAACGCCCATAATTGAAACCAAAATTGTTTCTTTATCTAATGCTTCTTTTAAATCTTCAGGATTTACTTGTCCATTCTTATCAACTGGTAAAACAGTTATACGAAATCCCAAATTTTCTAAAGCACGTACTGAATTTGAAACTGCTGCATGTTCAACACTTGATGTAATAATATGGTTACCAAATTCTTTTTTAGCTAAAGCAGTACCTTTGATTGCCCAATTATCAGATTCACTTCCACTAGATGTGAAAAATATCTCATATGGCTTAACATTCAATAAATTAGCAATTTGTTTTCTAGAGGCTTCTAAAAGTTGATGAGATCGATCTCCCATTTTATGCAAACTTGAAGGGTTTCCCCAGATATCCTTTGTTACTTTATCATATGTCTCTAAAGCTGCAGGATAGACAGCTGTTGTAGCACTATTATCAAAATAGATCAATTTTCTTTCTCCCCTAAAAAACGACCATGGAAGATGGTCGTTTGATAATCATATAAAATCTTAACTTAAAAATACTATTGCTTCAATCTTTTACTCTTCTTCGTCTGCTTCTTGCTCGCTATAGTATTCTTTTTCAATTCTTTGATAGCTTCCTGGCTCTACCTTTTCTAGCGCTGTCGCAATTACGTCCAAGGCTTCTTTATACTCATATTTATTCTGATATAAATCATAAGCTTCTTTACGTGCGCGTTTAATTTCAGGATTTGAAAGATATTTATTTGAATATTGCATAGTCAATTCAACTAAATCAGCAGAATTTAAAATCTCATCTGCTTCTTTCTTCAAACGTTCAATATCTTCCTGAATTTGAATCAGTTCACTAGATATTTTTTCCATATTTATTCTAACTTGATTCAATTCATTATCTGTATGCTTAACCTCATTTAAGACTAAAGTATACATTTGAATGAAACTTTCAGGCTTTCCTGGTAGCTGACGTCGTTCAACTTTTCGATAAACTAAAGAAATTTCTTGCTTAAAATGAATTATAGAATCATTAGCAATTTTTTCTGCATCAAATAATCCATCTATATCATTTGAGAGTTTTTTCTCAGTCTTTTCAATTTCTTTTAAATTATCTAACATAGTTAGCCATTTATTCTCAATTTGAGAGTAAACACCGTTACCATCAGCTAGCTTTTGACAGTCAACATCAAAGTCAGAATTCATTCGGCTAACTTGACTTTTTAGTTGTCTAGCTTCAGCTAACTCTCCATGTGTTAATTCGTAACTTT
This sequence comes from Lactobacillus johnsonii, assembly GCA_048407585.1. GTDB lineage: Bacteria > Bacillota > Bacilli > Lactobacillales > Lactobacillaceae > Lactobacillus > Lactobacillus johnsonii_C. Next base: position 1,666 of record DBFNNF010000270.1, read on the forward strand.
GATCAACGTGCTCTAACTTCGCTACAAGTTGATTAGATGCATTTCCAACATGGGAAAGAATTTGAACAATTTTATCTTGATTTTTATCAACAAATGGTCGAGCCTTAAATTCTTTTGTAAGAATGTCATATAAGCTATCAATTCGTGTACTTATTTCTTTATTATTCTTTTCAACTTTTTTAAGCTCTAATTTAGTAAGACTCTTTTTAGTACTATCAACTAGTTCTCTTAAGCTCTTTATTTCTTCTAGTACATCCACTTCAGTAATTTTATACTTATCTTTTATCATTTGACGATAAGTATTGCTGAGTTCGTTAAGTTGATCGGGAAAAACATTTTTCAGCTCTTGATCAAAGTTCTCTACCTTAGGAAGATCAGTCTTTAAAGTCGTAAGATTTGTATCGATTTTAACTAATACTTTCTTTGCTTCTTCATGATCTCCTTCACCAGATAAATTCTTTACAGTTTGAAAATCACTTTCTAAAGTTGCTAGATCTTCTTCAATCTGATCAATTGCATTCCCATAATTAAAAGATTGGGATAATATTTTTTTACGCAGTTGTTGGTAGTCTTTTGATAAAGCAGCATAGTGTTTTTGATTATCTCGATTTGCTTCGAGTAAATTAGTAAATACTTGCTTACTGTGTTCTACATTATCTTGATTAGTCTGCAATAATTCTGTTGCTTCTTTAATTAATTGGCGAGTTTTTATTAAATTAAATTTTGCATTAAGCCCAGCTGCTTGTTCAAGAAGATGTTTTAATTCTCCAACGTCCTTAGTATCAACCTTCTGATATACTTTCTGCCATCTTTTAAAAGTTTCCAAACTTTTTCCGGCTAATTCCATTTTCTCTAAACGTTTAATATCTTCTTCAACGCTAATATCTTTCAATTCATCAGTTAGCGCATCTAATTCCGCAATCTGATGATTAAAATACTTATTAAGAATAACAACTGTAGCAATCGCAGCAATTATAGCAATCAATATTACAATAATAAGAATAGATAACCCTGATGACATAATACCCTCCATATTCATATTAATTATACCAGACTTCATCTTAATACCAGATAGACAATCTCTACT
>DBFNNF010000271.1:0-4755 GCA_048407585.1 Lactobacillus johnsonii
ATATTATAATCAAGAAAGAATCAGACACAAGAAAAAAAGCCTGACTCCGATAGAATATCGAAATCAAGCTTTAAAAGAATTTATTTAAAACTAACGTCCAACTTTAGGGGTTAGCTTCAACATTTTGTTGGTTATAGATAGTCTCAATTAAATCTTTACGTTGAATTTGTGCCGAATTTCCATCAAGGCTCAATTGAAGCATTTCATAATCATCATCACTTAATTCCATCAAATGTTGATAATCATTTACTGAATCTTCCTTTTTAGCCTCATAAAGAAATTTATCATTTAAAAATTTATACAAGAAAGATTGAGTTACTAACTTATATTCACCAGCTTCTCCACCTAGTCCGGCACTGGTTAAGATACCTTTAATTCTATCTACTAAGTTTTCAACAGTTTCTACATAGCTTGTATTATCCATCACTTAATTCCTTCATATTCTTCATGATATTCATGGGTTAATAAATTCGATATCGCTTTAATTTGAGCAAGTGACATCTTTTCCTGATTATTTTTCCCACTTTGGATTAAAATCCTACTAATTGCTTTCTTAACATAAGGTTCATTTTCTAAGACTGCACTATTCTTGGCAACTTCGTTATCTACACTATCTTTGGAGTCTCTCATTACCATGTATACACCATGATGATCTTTGATGCTTTCAGGTTCTTTACCAGTAGTATCGTAAATGACTTTCTTAAAACTTCGAGCATACTTTCTATCACCATTAAAAGCATTAGCAATTCGTTCATCTCTAGAATTTAAATTACTAATATTAACAATGATCTGTCTAATTCTCTCGGTATTTTCTTTAGTTTCTTCAGGAGTAATTTCTTTAATATGCTGATTTTGCATTATGCGTTTAAATTCATCGAATAATGAAACCCATTCTGGATCTTTTTGATCCCAATTTCGATTGAATGCATGCTTTGCTTTTTCTTCGGCTTTTCGATAGTCGTCAGCTACAAGCTTTAATTCTTCAGAACCGTCTTTTTCAAAATTAAAAGTCCAATTCTTCATAGCAATATTTAAAATATCTTTTCCGGATTCTTGACTTGTATCTTCAATTAAATTGACTGTTCGAATTCTGTCTTGAACAATACTTAATAATTGAGCGATATTTTTAGCCTTAATCTTTTCAACTAATTCATCATAAGAGAGAAGTCTGGCAACATTGTAATCTTCTTTGAGTTCTCGTAAAGTTTTTGCTAATTGAATTAACTCACTCTTTTTAGGGATGTCATTAATTTGTTGAGAAAAACTTTCTAGGTTACTGGTGTTGTATTCAGCTAAAACTATTTCAGCATTCTGCAAATTCTTTTCAATGTCTTCTACAGGAACAAATAATGAACCATAGATATTATTTAAATCTTCTCCGGATTTTGCATATTCATTGTTAAGTTCTTCAAAGTAAGCCTTATTTGTTTTATCAAACTCTTTAGAAATATTAGCGAAGTCAACAATATAACCAAATCTAAAATCATGATATGGACGGTTTACACGAGTGAGAGCTTGTAATAAGTTGTGGGCTTTAATAACTCTACCGAGATATAACTTCTTTAATCTAGGAGCATTGAAACCTGTAAGCAACATATTATAAACAATCAAGAAATCAGTTTTTCCATCAATAAAATTCTTAACTTCACTATTTCTAGTTTCTTTATCATTTTCATCTGAAAGAATTAAAGAAGCAGTAAATTTAGTTTCACCATCTTTACTTTTTTCTTGAAAGAGTTTGTATAATTCACGTGCTTGGTCAGAAGAATCGGCTACAATCATTCCTCCAATAGTCTTATCTCCATATATTTCTTTAGATTCTTGAAAGTCTTTCAAAATGTAATCTAATAATGGGAAACAATAAGCAGGGTGAGCAAGAATATCTTTTTTCTTTAAAGTACCTTTCTGTACTTGTTCTTGAAGATTATCTACTATATTTTTAAACTTTTTCTTGTATTCAGTTCTAACTTCTTCGCGCATTAAACGCAAGGTAAAGCCATCTTGAATGGACTGGTCATAATAGTATTTATTTAAATATTCACCAAAGATTTCTCTAGTGGTTTTATGTTTTTCATTAGCTTTATGGTCAGGATTAATTAAAGGAGTTCCTGTAAGAGCAATTTTTATTGCATTTTTATCCGCATTATAAAGATTAGGTAAATATGAGCCTTTATCATTGTATGATCTATGTGCTTCATCAATGAAGTAAACGTTCTGCTTGTTTAAACTTTCATAACCAGATTGATCAACTAAATTAGTATCTTCATTAATCTTTTGAATATTTACAACAGCCACATCTTCTGTAAATGGTTTATTTAATTCTTGTTTAGAATTGATACGCTTAACTTTTAACCCTCTATTTAAAAATGCATTTTCTGCCTGATTAGCTAAGTCAATACGATCAACAATAAAGAAAAATTGAGGAATGATATTTTTCTTTTGAAAAACATACTTTAAATATTCAATATTGTAGAAGGCTAAGGCCGTTTTACCAGAACCTTGAGTATGCCAAATAACACCTTTTTTAACTCCGGAATTAATTGCGTCTTCAATAGCTGTGGTTGCAAAGTATTGAGGATAACGCATTATTTGCTTTTGGAAAGTTACGATTCCATCATCATTTCGCTTCTTATCGTATGCAAGACCGAACCTTAAAAAGAATTTCAATCTGCCTAAAGAAAACAATGAAGTTAAAAATGAGTTTGCTGGAGTGTTGGGATCACAATTAGTTTTAAATTCAGGAGTATCCTTAATAGTAATTTTATTAGCGTCCTTTAGAACTTCTATTATTTGTTCTTCAGTCACCTCGCCAACTTGCTTAGATGCTTCATCTTTTCTTTCTTCATGCATTGAGTTAAAGAAAGCTTTTGAATAACTTGAAGTAGAATAGTATGAACCTGTGGTATGCATACCATAATCTTCAGAATAGTCCATATTATCGGTGAAGCCAATTATTTGAGTGATATTATGAAAGACTTTAAAAGCTTTATTTTGAAATCTTTTTTCCATCCTCGAAAATTCAGAGATCATTCCAGTCTGACCATTTCGAATTGCATTAGGCTTCTTAAATTCTATGTATGCCAAAGGAAAACCATTGATAAAAATTGTTAAGTCTGGTCTAAATTCATCATCACAATTTTCACATGGTATTTCATAGGAAACGTGAAAAGTATTATTCTTCCAGTTATCCCAATCAATAAATTTAAAGTTTGAATTTCCTTTGTTTTGAATCCGATCAAAGAATTCTTTTCCTAAATCATTATTAGTTAATTCGATTTTTATTTCTTTGTATTCATCATCAAATTCTTTTTCAGTAGCGCCAGGATTTAACTTTAAAAATTGTTCCTTGAGAATAGGAAGCAAAATATTATTTTCTGGGTCTTTATTACTTTCTACTGTATGTTTGGGAATAAATTCATATCCTAATTTTAATAAATGAATCAGCCCAGGAAATTGAACTCTTGTCATTTCATTAAATTGCGTAGCCATAAAAACTCCTCAAATACAAACATCTCTAATAGATAAATTATACAATAGAATTTAAACACTATATTTAGTACTCCTAAGTTTTGCTCAAACACACATAAAAACACACTAAATTTGTTTTTGTGTTTACTATGTGTGAATTTCATTTTAATTCAAAGTAAGTAAAAAGCCCTTCAAATCTAGCCATATTAAACTTCTTTGAAAGACTTTGAAATGCTTATTAACTTTTCTTATGCTGAATGCCAGGATCGAACTGGCGACCTCTTCTTTACGAGGGAAGCGCTCTACCAACTGAGCTAATTCAGCATTAACACTAGAATTATAACAAAGATTTTCTTCCCCTGTAAAGCATCAGTAAAATTTTACAAATAAAAAGGTCGAAGTACCTCTACTTCGACTTTTAATTAAAAGTTAGCTGTATCTGGATCAGTAGCTAAGCCGCTAACTCCATGTAAACTATCTAATTTGCTCATCTGCTCATCATTTAATTCAAAATCAAATACATCAATATTGGCTGCAATGTATTTATCGTGAACAGATTTAGGTAAAGGCAAAAATCCGTGTTCTAGCGACCAACGAATTAAAACTTGAGCCGGTGACTTTCCAACTTCATTAGCTATTTCGCCAACAACTTCATTTCCTAACAAACCACCAGTCCCTAATGGACTGTATGCTTCACTTAATAATCCTAACTCTTCATTTACTTTCACCACATCTGATTGTAAATCACTTGGATTAAGCATAATTTGGTTAACGGCTGGTTTTATTTCTGCAGTTTTAAGCAATTCCTCTAGGTGATGCTTTCTAAAATTAGAAACTCCAATAGCTCTAATCTTACCCGCCTTAACTGCTTCTTCCATGGCTCTCCAGCTTTCTGCATTTGCTTCAGCCCAGTGATCTCGAAGAGCCAATGGATTAGGCCAGTGAATTAAATATAAATCTAAATAATCTGTCCCTAAATTTTGCAAACTTTTATCAATTGCAGTTTTTGCTTCTTTATAACCATGATCCGCATTCCAAAGTTTAGTAGTGATAAATAAGTCATGGCGGTTAATGCCACTATTCTTAATTCCCTCTCCTACACTTTCTTCATTTCCATAAGCTGCAGCAGTATCAATATGTCTATATCCACTATTCAATGCTGCTTCAACTACATGTTTTGCCACATCCCCGTCTGGAGTTTGCCAAGTACCAAAACCAATAATCGGAATTTTGACACCATTATTCAATGTATATGTATCTTCAACTGAATTAAATTTCATATTTTTC
>DBFNNF010000272.1:0-7315 GCA_048407585.1 Lactobacillus johnsonii
TTCTTTAAAGTGTATATTTTAATTCTAAAGCTAATACATTTATTTAGGCAAGAAAAAATACCGACTAGAGCTTGTCAGCTCCAACCGGTATTCTTCTTTTTCAAAGGTTGTTGAAACATTATTAGTTCAATATTTTCAACGTATCTAATTATATCAAAGATAGATGAATTTAATCAGTAAATTATGCAATTTTTTTAAATTACATCTTATCTTCGACCCAATCCCAGAATTTATCTACATTTAATTTAGAAACACTAGAGAATGGCAAGAAAGATACATTTTCTTGTGATAGATCCAAACTCTTGCCGATTTTTTGCTTAATCTGACTTGCCTCCATCTTTTTCAACTTATCCATCTTTGTTGCTACCACCAAGATTGGAATATCGAGATAGAGAGCATAATTAAACATATTGATATCATCAGCAGTTGGATTGTGACGTGCATCAACTAAAAGAATTAATCCCTTTAAATCAGCACGCGTTTCAAGATAATCTTGAATCATTTCCCCAAAAGCAGCTCTTTGCTTTTTAGAAACTTTTGCATAGCCATAACCTGGTACGTCAACCAAATACAACTCATTATTAACCTTATAAAAATTAAGAGTTTGAGTCTTACCTGGTTGTTGGGATGTACGGGCTAGTTTACGGCGATTAACAATTGTATTAATCAAACTAGATTTACCAACATTGGAACGGCCAGCCAAGGCAAATTCTGGTAAATCATCTTTTGGATACTGTTTTTCAGAAACAGCACTAATGACAAATTCAGCATCTACGACTTTCATTATTTAGTCGCCTCACTCGTCTTTTCAGCCTTATCCTCTTTATAGGTAATCTTAGGCTCTGCATGCTTAGTAATAACATCCTTAGTAATTTGGACTTCTTTAATGTTATCATCACTTGGTGTACGGTACATTACATCCATTAATGAATTTTCAACAATAGAACGTAAGCCACGTGCACCCATATGACGACTAATAGCCATATCTGCAATAGCTTGAAGTGCTCCATCAGTAAATTCAAGGTCCACATCGTCAAGTGACAATAATTTCTTGTATTGTTTTACTAAAGCATTCTTTGGTTCAGTTAAAATTCTAATTAAGTCCTCAGTACTCAACTTATCAAGAGTAGCAATAATTGGAATACGTCCAATAAATTCAGGAATTAAACCGAATTTAACCAAATCTCCAGTTGTAAGATTCTTTTGCCAGTCATCTGCATCTACTTGGTTAAGACCATTTTCTGCGCCAAAACCAATTGTTTTCTTACCAAGACGGTTTTTAACAATATTTTCAATACCATCAAAAGCACCACCGACAATGAATAAGATATTAGTAGTATCAATCTTAATCATTTGTTGTTGTGGGTGTTTACGTCCGCCTTGAGGAGGAACAGAAGCAATAGTTCCTTCTAAGATCTTAAGTAATGACTGTTGTACACCTTCACCGGAAACATCACGAGTAATTGAAACATTTTCTGCTTTTTTAGAAATCTTATCAATTTCGTCAATGTAGATGATTCCGCGTTGGGCACGCTCTATATCATAGTCGGCATTTTGCAACAATTTGAGCAAAATATTTTCTACATCTTCACCAACATAGCCGGCTTCAGTCAAAGTAGTAGCGTCCGCAATAGCAAATGGAACATTCAAAATTTTAGCCAAAGTTTGGGCTAAATAAGTTTTACCCGAACCAGTTGGTCCAATCAAAGCAATGTTTGATTTTTGCAACTCAGTTCCAGTGCTATCAATATCCATTTGACTGATACGTTTGTAGTGGTTGTAAACAGCAACGGAAAGCACCTTCTTGGCACGATCTTGGCCAATTACGTACTCATCCAATTGCTTTTTAATTTCCATTGGCTTAGGTAAATCTTTAGTTTCTTTAATGGAATCTGCTTTTAATTCATCATCAATAATTTTCTTGGAAAGATCGATACATTCATTACAAATGTAGACTCCATTTCCAGCCACAATTTTTTTGACTTGTGACTGTGGTTTACCGCAAAAAGAACATTTTACTTCTTCTTGTTCAGTAATTTCGTTAGCCATCAGCCGTCCTCCTTTTCACTTACTTTATGTCAAAATAAGCTTAGCAGTTCACTTTAACAGAGTAAAGAAAATTGTCTTATTAATTAATAGTAAAGAAAAAAGCGACTGTCATAGCCGCCCTTTTCTTAAACTAGTTATCAACTATTATTTATCAGCCTTTTTGTCGTCTTCTTTGGTTGACTTCTTAGCAGTTGATTTCTTAGTAGCTTTCTTAGCAACTTGCTTTGCCTTGTCAGCTACTAAATCAATAGCTTTTCTAATAGCAATATCATGCTTAAGCATATCATCACTCAAGCTACGACGAACAACTTTTTCGTCCATGTTGTAGTCGTGTGCTAAGTCTTTGATTTCTTGCTTAATTTCATCAGCAGTTGCGTCAAGTTTTTCTTTAGCAACGATTGCTTCCAAAACAAGGTTAGTCTTAACACGTTCTGCAGCACCCTTAGCTAATTGTTCACGCAATTGAGCTTCAGTAGTACCAGTTAACTTGAAGTAAGTTTGTGGGTCAATACCTTGACGTTGCATGTTGCCTAAGTATTGGTTCAATTGATTTTGAACATCTTCGTCGATCATTGCTTGAGGAACTTCATCAATGGTTGCATTTTCAACTGCACCCTTGATTGCAGCATCTTGGATAGCGTCTTTTGCGTCATCTTCCTTATGCTTCTTCAAGTCTTTCTTGATCTTATCTTTTAATTCATCAAGTGATTCTACTGAATCATCAACATCTTTAGCAAACTCGTCATCTAACTTAGGTAATTCTTTAGATTTCACTTCATGAATCTTAGTAGCAAAGTGTGCTTCTTTACCAGCTAAGTCTTTTGCACCGTAATCTTCTGGGAAGGTTACAACAACATCTACATCATCGCCAGCTTTGTGACCAATAAGTTGATCTTCAAAACCAGGAATGAAAGTACCAGAACCTAATTCTAATGAGTAGTTTTGTGCACTACCACCATCAAATGGCTTACCATCAATAGTACCAGTGTAGTCGATAGTAACAGTATCGCCTTTAGCAGCCTTACCGTCCTTCAATACTAATTCAGCATTTTGTTCACGGCGCTTGTTTAATTCTGCATCTACGTCCTTAACTAAAACGCGAGTGTTTTGCTTAGGAACTTCAATACCCTTGTAGTCACCTAACTTAACTTCTGGCTTAACAGAAACAGTAGCCTTCATTACCCAAGGCTTGTTCTTATCCATTGAAACTGGAGTAATTTGTGGTTGGCCAACTGGGTCAATACCAGCTTCTTTAACAGCAGCAGTGTAAGCTTCTGGTAAAACGATGTTTAAAGCATCTTCGTAAAGAGCTTCTTCACCGTAAAATTGATCAAAAACAACACGAGAAACGTGACCTTTACGGAAACCAGGTACACGTAAGTTCTTCTTAACACGTTTGAAAGCTTGATCTAAGCCCTTTTTTACTTCTTCTTGTGAGATTTCAAAAGTTAATTCACCGGATGTTTTACCGGTCTTTTCCCATTTTACAGACATTAATTAAATACCTCCGATGTCAAATTTGGGTTTGCTATTGCACACTTAACTATCTTACCCTAAACCTTGCTAAAACACAAATCCAGAGAGAAATTTGTTAATTTTTGTATAAAAAAAAGATGTATCCTAAGATACATCTTTTTTAAGAAAGTTTGGAATTAGTCAAGGATTTCAGTAACTTGACCAGCACCAACAGTCTTACCACCTTCACGGATAGTAAACTTAGTACCCTTTTCAATGGCAACTGGCTTGATCAATTCAACAGTGAATTCAACGTTATCACCAGGCATAACCATTTCAGTACCTTCTGGCAATTCAATCTTACCAGTTACGTCAGTAGTGTGGAAGTAGAATTGTGGACGGTAATCTGAGAAGAATGGAGTGTGACGACCACCTTCATCTTTGTTCAAGATATAAACTTGACCCTTGAAGTTCTTGTGGGTTTGAATTGAACCAGGTGCAGCTAAAACTTGACCACGTTCAACTTGATCACGGTCGATACCACGAAGCAATACACCAACGTTATCGCCGGCTTCACCAAGGTCAAGAGTCTTGTGGAACATTTCCAAACCAGTAACAGTTGACTTTTCAATCTTGTCAGTTAAACCAACGATTTCAACTTCATCGCCGACCTTAACAGTACCACGGTCGATACGACCAGAAGCAACAGTACCACGACCAGTGATAGTAAATACGTCTTCAACTGGCATTAAGAATGGCTTGTCAGTATCACGTTCTGGAGTTGGGATGTATTCGTCAACAGTTTCCATTAATTTTCTGATAACGTCTTGTTGTTCTGGGTCACCTTCAAGTGCCTTCAAAGCTGAACCACGGATAACAGGAACATCGTCACCAGGGTAATCGTATTCTGATAACAAGTCACGTACTTCCATTTCAACTAAGTCGATCAATTCTGGATCGTCAACTAAGTCAACCTTGTTTAAGAATACAACGATGTATTGAACACCAACTTGACGAGCAAGTAAGATGTGTTCACGAGTTTGTGGCATAGGACCATCAGTTGCAGCAACAACCAAGATAGCACCATCCATTTGTGCAGCACCAGTAATCATGTTCTTGATGTAGTCAGCGTGACCTGGAGCATCCATGTGAGCGTAGTGACGATTCTTAGTTTCGTATTCTACGTGAGCGGTATTAATAGTAATACCACGTTCCTTTTCTTCTGGAGCAGCATCGATTTGTGAGTAATCTTCAGCTTGTGCCAAACCGTCTTCTGCCAAAACAGTAGTAATAGCTGCAGTTAAAGTGGTCTTACCATGGTCAACGTGGCCGATAGTACCAATGTTAACGTGCGGCTTAGTTCTTTCGTAATGTTCTTTTTCTGCCATTAATATGACCCTCCTGTAAATTTGCAAGAAGTCCGTTGAGTAAGTAACGGATAATTCTCTGTTGATTATTATACTACTTTCAAAGGTAAAAGCCTAGCTCGTACCCCTTTGAAAATATCCTTTATTGATTATACTAGATCCACAGAAAATGTAAACCTTTTTTGCTCAATATCGGCACTAAAAATCAGAATTTGTTGCTTTTTCATATGCCAAATATTCATATATTTTATTTAAAAGTTTCTGATTAGCTCCGCCCTTCTTCTGCTCAAGATAATTTCTAAAATCATGAGCAAATTGATCCGGATCTCTAATATAATCATTTAAACGCGGATATAGCATTCCTAAACAAACATTCATCTCCCCAATCATTATTGGCAGTTTGCTTGGATCCTGTCTAAAGTAATCCGCTAAGCTAACACAAATTTCACGATAAATTGGACTTTTTTCAAGTAAGTCCGTTTCTTTAGGAATAAATTCTTTTAATTCTCCTAAAATGTAAACTTGAACTTTTTCGCTGTATCCAAGTTTTATTAAATCTTCACATAAGGATAGACGCAAAGCAAAATTAGGAGATGGATCCATTAAAATACTTTTTGCCAAATTAGTAAAGTTTTCTGTACTTAAGCAATATAAAAGTAAATAATCTTTTTCTTGAATATATTTAAGCTGTTTAAAATTTTTCATTATTTCTAACTGCTTAATTTGACTAACCGGTTCAATTTTTACTGGTAGCTTTTTTTGCAATAAGTACTCAAGCTCAGCCGCTTCAATTGCATAATGCTGAAAAGCTAAAATTTTAAGATAAGTATCATATACTCTTTGATTAGAAAAAAGGTCAGGCTCTTCCTTAATCAAAGAATATGCCTGATCTCCCTTCTCTTGGCTTAAATATATTTCACATAGCTCACAAACAATATCTGAATCGTGACCTAACCGTAAAGCTTCAAGTAAATATTGCTTAGCTTGCGGCAAATCATTGTGCTTTTTAGCCTCTTTTGCTAAAAGGAGAAAGTTATCTTGACTTGCATGTGACATTAAGCTTTTGCCTTCTTTTGTTCTGAATCTTTTTTATGATGATTTTTTCTAACTGGACGTTTCTCAGAATTATTTTCTTGATTATTTCGTCTAGCCATTGCACGGTGTCTATTTTGGTTAACTTCCATTACAACTGGTAAAACAACTGGACGACGACCTGTTTGCTTGTAAAGATATTTTTCAACATCATTACGGACATCTTGCTTTAACTCAGTCCAATCAAATTTCTTATGTTCAAAGTTATTGTTTACTGCTTCTTTAATTACATCAGCAGCGCCATTCATCAAGGCATGGTTAGCCTTAATGTATACAAATCCTCTAGTTGAAACACGTGGTTCTGAGATGATCTTCTTTTTCTTTCTGTCAATAGTAACCGCAGCAATGAAGACGCCGTCATCAGATAGAACTTCCCGGTCTCTTAAAACGATGTTTCCAACATCACCGACACCAGAACCGTCAATCATGATATCTTCACCAGGAACAGCATCTGTACGATAGAAACGTCCCTTTTCTAGAGCGTATGCATCCCCGTTATGTGGTAGGAAAATATCCTTCTTATTCATACCTGCTTCAATGGCTAAATCTTTATGGATCTCAAGAAGACGGTACTCACCAATAACTGGAATTAAGAACTTAGGCTTAAGTGTATCAATTAACATTTGCAAGTCACGGCCCGTTGCATGTCCACTTGTATGCTTATCTCTACCGAGTTCTTTAACTGTTCCGCCAGCACGGTAAATCATATCACTAGTCTGAGCAACCATAGTTTCAACTGAGTGTGAAGGAGTGGTAGCGATGAAAACTAAATCACCCTTCTTAATCTTAATCATACGGTGACGGTTAGTTGCCATCTTTTGAAGTGACTTAAGTGGCTCACCCATACGACCAGTTTCTAAGATTACTAATTCATTATCAGGAATCTTCTTTAAGTCCTTACTGTGAACAAGTAATCCTTTAGGTACGTTTAAGTAGCCTAATTTCATTGCTGTATAGACAATCTTACCAGCATCTCTACCTGTTAAGAAAACATGTCTTCCAGTGGCAGCCGCTGCTTGGAAAATCTCTTGAACACGGACGATATTTGATGCTTTTGCTGCAGCGATGATTCGACCATCATAATTTTCAAAAATGTTATAAATATATTTTTCAATACTAGTTTGACGATTATTTGGGAAGTTTGCTTCAGCATTAGTTGAATCACTAAGAAGTGCGAGGACGCCCTTTTGGGCAATTTCAGATAAACGAACAAAATCAGTTCGATAACCTTTTTTAGCTGATGGATCAAACTTAAAGTCACCAGTGTAGACAATCTCTCCTTCTTTAGTGGAAATATCAATTCCTAAAGAATCTGGGATTGAGTGCGTAGTCTTGAAGAAAGAGACATTTGC
>DBFNNF010000273.1:0-7522 GCA_048407585.1 Lactobacillus johnsonii
ATGAAGCTGAAGATATTCACAAAAATGAAGAGGTTGTAGAAGCTAAGTCGGAGCCTTCTGAAGATGAACATGAAGAAGAAAATGAGGAAGTTGAGGAAACTCCAGGCTGGAGCGATGCCGGAACTGCTTTTGAAGAAAAACAGGATGAAGCTGAAAAAACTGAAGAACTTCAAGAATATCAAGAATCATCTAATTTAGAAAAAGATGAAGAGGAGCCTGAAGAAACTGAATCTCCTGAAGAGAGCTCTGAAGAAGGAGCTACAGAAGATGAACAGGAAAGATATGACAAAGGGCTAGAAAAAACCAATCATTCTTTTGGTGCGCGGCTAAATGCATTTTTTGCTAAATTTAGAACAGTCGATGAAAACTTTTTTGATGATCTTGAAGATTTATTAATTGAATCTGACGTTGGTTTTGAAACTGCCGAAGAATTAACTGATTCTTTAAGGGATGAAGCCAAGCTACAAAATGCAAAAAGTCATGATGCCTTAAAGCAAGTAATAGTTGAAAAATTAGTTGATATTTATGATAAAGGTGGCGAAGGTGAAGATTCTAAATTAGCCGATGATCCTTCTGCAAAGCCTAATGTTTATCTTTTTGTTGGCGTTAATGGAGCTGGAAAAACAACAACAATTGGTAAATTAGCTAAGAGAATTAAAGACTCAGGGAAGTCTGTCATGATGGTAGCTGCCGATACTTTTAGAGCCGGTGCTGTAGAGCAATTGGTAGAATGGGGTCGACGTGATGGCGTTGAAGTGATCACTGGCCCAGAAAAAGCTGATCCGGCTTCTGTAGTTTATGATGGTGTTAAAAAAGCAAAAGAGAGAGGAATTGATTTCTTATTAGTTGATACAGCAGGTCGTCTTCAAAATAAGGTCAATTTAATGAGTGAGCTTGATAAAATTAAGCGAACAATAAAGAAAATCTTGCCAGATCAACCAAATGAGGTTCTTTTAGTCCTTGATGGCTCAACAGGTCAAAATGCACTCTTACAAGCAAAAGACTTCGATAAAACTACTAAACTTACGGGGTTAGTTTTAACTAAACTTGATGGCTCATCTAAAGGTGGGGTAGTATTAGCAATTAGAAATGAAATGGATTTACCAGTTAAATTAGTTGGGCTTGGAGAAAAAGTTGATGATTTGGCAAACTTTGATGCAGAAAAATTTGCAATTGGTCTCTTCCAAGGATTAATCTAATAATAGGCAAAGTTACAATTTAATATATAAGGAGTAAATAATGAAGCATTTAAGTGCATGTACAACTATTTTAGTTGGGAAAAAAGCATCAATTGATGGATCAGTAATGATTTCACGTAATGACGATACTGCAGGCGCAATTACACCACAAAAGTTTATTATTGAGCCAGCTGTTCATGGTGAAAAAGGACGTAAAATTAAATCTTGGCTTAATAAGTTTGAAATGGAGCTGCCTGAGGATGCTCAAAGAGTTCCAGCAGTTCCAAATGTTGACTATAAAAAGTTAGGTTATTATGACGAAAGTGGTATCAATCAAAAGAATGTTGCTATGTCATGTACTGAATCAACTTATGGTAACGAAAGAACGTTAGCATTTGATCCATTAGTTAAAGATGGCTTAGATGAAGATTGTATGCAGACTGTAGTTTTACCATATATTGATTCCGCAAGAGATGGTGTAAAACGTCTTGGTTCCTTAATTAAAAAGTATGGTTCACCTGCTGGAAACTCAGTTTTGTTTGGTGACAAAGATGAAGTATGGTACATGGAAATTGTTACGGGACACCACTGGGTTGCTCAACGTATTCCCGATGATTGTTATGCAGCAACTGGTAACCGGGTTGCTATTCAACAAGTTAACTTTGATGATCCAGATAACTTTATGTGGAGTGAAGGAATTCAAGAATTCGTTGAAGAGCATCACTTAAATCCTGATCATAAAGGTTGGAATTTCCGTCACATTTTTGGAACTTATACTGAACAAGACCGTCATTATAACACTAGTCGTCAATGGTATATCCAAAAACTTTTCAACCCAGAAATTGAACAAGATCCTGAAGATCCAGATATTCCTTTCATTAGAAAAGCTTCTAAGAAATTGGCTAAGGAAGATATTGAATTTGCGCTTGGTTCTCATTATCAAGATACTCCATTTGATCCATTTGGTCATGGAACTGAGGAAGAAAAGCATCGTTATCGTCCAATTGGCTTAAATAGAACTCAGAACTCACATATTTTGCAGATTAGAAGCGATGTTCCTGAAGAAATGGCTGGTATTATGTGGTTATGTATTGGTGGACCAACATTTACCCCGTATATCCCATTCTTTGCTAATATGAACGAAACTGATCCATCATTTAACAATACGTCAATGACCTATAATAAAGACGATGCATGGTGGTACTACAAATCTTTGGCTGCTTTAGTTGAAAGCCATTATCCTCAATTTGTGCAACTTGACACTAAATATCTTGAAGAATTGAATAGATACTACCGTGGTAGAGTTGAAGAAATTATTGAAAATGGTAAAGATTTAAGCGGTGAGGAATTAACCGACTACTTAACTCGTGAAAATCAAAAGACTGTTGCTCATACTAAGAAAGATAGTGAAGAATTAATGGGTCAAATGTTTACTGATGCAATTAAGATGTCTAAGTTAACATTTAAAATGGATCCAAATCTTTAATTAAAATATTCGCATATAAGAAGGTTAGGAAATAAAATTACCTAGCCTTCTTTTTTGAAAGTTAATTAAACTAAAAGTGTCTTAAAACTACATAGCTATTATTTTAGAAATACATTTTTTTTGCTATACTGGTTCAAGGTGAGACAAATGGATGAACTTGAAAAAAATGAAAGATTAGGCGATTTATTTGCCTACTACGGTCCATTATTAACAAAAGGGCAACAAGAGTATTTTGAGGATTATTATTACAACGACCTTTCTTTAGGGGAAATTGCGGATAATCACCATGTCTCTCGACAAGCTGTTTATGATAATTTGAAACGAAGCAGCCGTGCTTTAGAAAAATATGAAGATAAACTTCATATGAAACGTGATTATACTCAAATAGAAGAAAAAATTACTGAGGCAGTATATGCCCTTGAACATGGCAAAATTAATCGAGCTCAGATTGAACTTTTGAAATTATTAAGACAAATGGGAGTAGAATAGTATGGCTTTTGAAAATTTAAGTGAAAGACTTCAAAAAGCATTAAAAAATTTAACTGGTAAAGGTAAGATCTCAGAAGCGGATATTAATGACGCTAGTCGTGAAATTCGATTGGCTTTATTAGAAGCGGACGTTAACTTTAAAGTTGTAAAAGACTTTATTAAAAAAATAAAAAAGGAAGCTTTAGGTAAAGAGGTCCAAGATAGTTTAAATCCAGGACAACAAATCATCAAAATTGTTGATGACGAGTTAACTAAAATGATGGGAGAAGAGGCTGTTTCTCTTAATAAATCTCCACATATTCCAACAATTATTATGATGGTCGGTTTACAGGGTACTGGTAAAACTACTACTGTTGGTAAACTTGCAAATTACTTGATGAAGAACGAAAAAGCTCGTCCATTGTTAATTGCAGGTGATATTTACCGTCCAGCTGCTATTGAGCAGTTAAAGCAAATTGGTCAACAACTAGACGTACCCGTTTACAGTGAAGATAACCAAGATGTAGCCGAAATTGTAAAGCATGGTCTTGAAGAAGCGGATAAAAATAAGAATGACTATGTTTTGATTGATACAGCCGGTCGTCTTGAAATTGATGAACAATTGATGGATGAGTTGAAACGTGTCACTGAAGTTGCTCATCCTGATAATACTTTATTAGTTGTTGATGCAATGACAGGTCAAGCAGCTACACAAGTAGCAGAAGGATTTAATAATGACTTAGATCTAACTGGAATTGTTTTGACTAAGCTTGATGGGGATACTCGTGGTGGTGCCGCACTTTCTATCCGTGCTGTCACCGGTCTTCCAATTATCTTTACGGGTCAAGGTGAAAAATTAACTGATCTTTCTACTTTCCACCCTGATCGAATGGCTTCACGTATCTTAGGTATGGGTGATATGCTGACCTTAATTGAAAAGGCTCAGCAAGATTACGATGCTAAAGAAGCTGAAAAGATGGCTGAAAAGATGCGGGAGAATACTTTTGATTTTAATGATTTTATTGATCAAATGGAGCAAGTTCAAAAAATGGGCCCTCTAGATCAAATCATTAAAATGATTCCTGGATTGGGTAATAATCCTGCTCTTAAAAATATTCAGATTCCAGAAAAACAAATCGATCACATTAAGGCTATTGTTTATTCAATGACCCCGGAAGAGCGTGAAAACCCTGATATTCTTAATCCGTCCAGAAGACGTAGAATTGCTGCTGGTTCCGGTAGATCGATCGCTGAAGTTAACCGAATGATTAAACAATTTAAGCAATCAAAAGAAATGATGCAAAAGATGACCAAAGGTGATATGGGCGAATTGGCTAACTTACCAGGAATGAATTCACCAATGGGCAAGATGGCGATGAGATCAATGAATAAGCGCTTTAAGAAAAATAAGAAGAAACGGATGAAGAATATTAAACGTTATCGTTCAAAATAATTTTCAACTGTTAAGGAAAAAACCTTTACACATATTTTTCTATATGCTATATTATTTAAGTCAAGAAATTTAGGAGGAATTAATTAATGTCTGTTAAGATTCGTATGCGCCGTATGGGCTCAAAGAGAAAACCTTTTTACCGTATCGTAGTTGCTGATTCACGTATGCCACGTGATGGTCGTTTCATCGAAGAAGTTGGTTACTACAACCCACTTACTAACCCTGATGAAGTTAAGCTTGAAGAAGACAAGATTTTTGAATGGCTTGAAAAAGGTGCTCAACCATCAGATACTGTAAGAAGCTTACTTTCAAAAGCTGGTTTGATGACTAGATACCACGACGCAAAGTATGGTAAGTAATTTACTATTGCAATTAGAAGTTTGGGAAAGCTCTTCCCAAACTTTTTTATTTAGAAAGAATAAGTTCTATGACTGAATATTTTGAAGTTGGAAAGATATTGTCTCCTCATGGATTAAAGGGAGAAGTTAAGGTAAATGCAACAACTGATTTTCCAGAGGAAAGATTAGCTACAGGAAGTAGATTGTTTATTAAAAATAGTAAGCAGTATGAAGAATTAATTGTAGAAAATACTCGACGCCATAAACAATTTTATTTAGTTAAATTTGAAAAGATTGATGATATTGATCAAGCTGAAAAAATTTGCAGTAAAGAATTATATGTAGCAGAAACAGATCAACAAGAATTACCTGAAGGTAGCTATTACTTTAAAGACATTTTAAATTGCCCTGTCTATGACGCTGAGACTGGAGAAAAGCTAGGAGTATTAGAAAATATTGAAACTCCTGGTGCTAATGATATTTGGGAGATAAAGCCAGAAAAAGGAAAGAGTTTTTGGATTCCAAATATTGAATCAGTAGTTAAAAAAGTTGATCTAGCCAATAAGAGAATAGAAGTAACTTTGCTTGAAGGATTACGAGATGAAAATTAATGTTTTAACCCTTTTTCCAGATATGTTTACTCCTTTGCAGGTATCAATGTTAGGAAGAGGTCTAGAAGACAAAAAATGGGAATTAAACTTAGTTAATTTCCGTGACTTTACTAGCGACGTACATCATCATGTGGATGATACTCCTTATGGAGGTGGAGCTGGGATGGTACTTCAAATTATGCCAATAAAAAAAGCTCTAGATTCTTTAACTAATAAAGGAAAAGTAATTATTACTGCTCCACAAGGAAAAACTTTCAATGAAAAAATGGCCCAAGATTGGTCAAAAGAAGAAAATTTAACTTTTATTTGTGGCCACTATGAAGGTTTTGATCAGAGAATCTATGATTTGGCTGATGAAACAGTATCAATTGGCGATTACGTCCTTACTGGTGGAGAATTACCAACAATGAGTATGATTGATGCTACTGTTCGTCTCTTACCAGGGATTTTGGGAAATTCTGCTTCTCCAGTAGAGGAAAGTTTTTCACATGGTCTTTTAGAATATCCGCAATATACACGTCCTGCTGATTTTGAAGGTCAGAAAGTCCCTGAAGTATTAACATCGGGTAATCACCAAAAAATTGCTGAGTGGCGTCATAAGGAAGCCTTACGAGCAACATATCTCTACCGTCCCGATATGTTAGCTGACCGTGAGTTAACAGATGAAGAAAAGAGAATGCTTGAAGAAATTAAAAGTGAAAAAGAGAATTAGTATTTACAAGCATTTTTCTATTTGGTAAACTAGTCGTTGTGGCATAAGCCACTGATTTATGGGTATTCCGCTGGCACAAGGTGTTGATGAATGCCGTAGAAGGAGAGAAAATAATGGATCCATTAATTCAAGAATTAACTAAAGAACAATTACGCGATGATATGCCTGACTTCCGTGCAGGTGACACTGTTCGTGTTCACGTACGTGTTGTAGAAGGTACTCACGAACGTATTCAGATGTTCGAAGGTGTTGTAATTAAGCGTAAGGGTGCTGGTATCAGCGCAACTTACACTGTACGTAAGATGTCATCAGGTATTGGTGTTGAACGTACTTTCCCAGTAAATGACCCACGTGTTGCTAAGGTTGAAGTTCTTCGTCACGGTCGTGTACGTCGTGCTAAGCTTTACTACTTACGTGAACGTCACGGTAAAGCAGCTAGAATTGCTGAAAAGCGTCGCGGTTAATTCAATTAATCAAGACAGTATTAAAAGCCATCTCGAAAGAGATGGCTTTTTTTGTAGATAAAAAAAGAGTTTCTTTTTCGAAACTCTTTTTGATTAATAAAATGTGATGTGATTTAGTGGCCAGTAGCGCAGCTTTACTACTCCCACAATTTTACTTCGTGGAATTGTTCCAATATAGCGACTGTCTTTAGAAACGCTTCTATGATCTCCCATTACAAAATAAGTATTAGCAGGAACTTTATTAGTCTTTTGCATTTCTTTTAGTTGCTTTGAAGTATAAAATTGACGATAATTTTGAGTTTTAGCTAGAGAACTCAGAGTGAAATTTTGTGTATTAGTATATTTAGTACCTGAAATCCCGTCTTCTCCATTGTCAATTAATTTTTGACCAGCCTTTAACCATGGTTGATTAAGTTTTTTACCATTAATATAAATTTGATTATTTTTACTTACAATGGTATCTCCCGGTAACCCGATTACTCTCTTAATATATACGGCTCCTGGTTCGTCAGGCGCATCAACAATTACAATGTCGCCTTCCTTAATCTTGGCGTGCCTAAGAGCAATAACACGATCGTTATTTTCAAAAGTAGGTTGCATTGAAATTCCAGATACAGTTAAGTTGGCAAAAACATATTTATTTAGTACAAAGAAGATACCAAAAAATATGGCTGCTAGAATTAGTACCTGGAGAATCCACTGACCCCAGCTTTCAGATTGTTCTTGTTTTTTCAATTTTTTCACCTTATTTAATCTATTTCAACATAAAGTGTAACCCTAAATTAGCATTTTGTCGATTAAACAAAAAAGAT
>DBFNNF010000274.1:0-3170 GCA_048407585.1 Lactobacillus johnsonii
CTATTATAACCATAATTTTTTATTTGTTTAAAAATTTATTTATTTTTCTAAGAGCTTTTTCAGATACATTTTTATTCTGTAAAGGATCAAGCCAAACAACAGGTAATTGATGTTTGAAATACGTCAATTGACGTTTAGCATACTTTCGAGAAGCTTGTTTCAGTTTATTCACACATTCATCTAAAGTCTTTTCTCCAGAAAAATATGGAAAAAATTCTTTATATCCAATAGCTTGAATTACTTGATGTTCACGAGACCTATTTTCATAGATGAACTTCGCTTCTTGTAGTAACCCATGCTCCATCATTTTATCTACGCGCATATTTATTCTCTGATAGACTTCTTCTCGATCACTATTTAATCCAAGAATTAAAGCATCATATCGCGGATTAATCTTTCGTTGTTGTTCACTAAATAATTTACCCGTTCTACTAATCACGGTTAATGCCCTAAGAGTACGACGACTATTTTGCGGCGCAATTTTTTCTGCTGCTGCTGGATCTTTCTCTTGAAGAAGTTCCCACAACTTGTTTTCTCCATTTTCTTTTAAATATTCTTCCCATTGTGGATCAACGCTTGTTTGATACTCCCCTGGTTCACCAAGTTGAAGCTGGTTGACCAAGGCATTAATATAAAAACCTGTTCCACCAACAACTAATGGAATGGCCCCATCTGCCACAATTTTATCTACCGCTTTGGTACCTTCAGCAACAAAATCTTTAACAGAATATTCTTCAAAAATTGAACGTTGATTAATTAAATAGTGCTTTACTCGTTTTAGTTCTTCATCTGTTGGCTTCGCCGTACCGATACTTACTTCTTGATAGATTTGCATTGAATCACCAGAAATAATCTCTGCATTAATTTTAGGAGCTAAATCTAACGCTAAGTCAGTCTTTCCAATCCCGGTTGGTCCAATTAGTACAATAATTTTTTGCATATAAAAAACCTCTTATTTTCTTGGTATCAATTCTAACAAAAATCTTCTTTTTCTTCAGAGTTAATATAGCAAAAGGCTTTATTGAATTAAGAATTATTGCTAAAATTTGAGGTGATAAATAATTTCTAGGGAGGCATTTGTATGGCAAAGAAATTTGGTGCCGGTGTTGTAACTGGTGTTTTAGCAACTGTTGGTGCACTTGCAGCAGGACTTGCTACTTATAAGAAAAAGGTAGTAGAACCTGAGCAAAAAGAAGCTGACAGAATTGAACAAAATAGAATTAAAGCCAACAGAAAGAGCTACTCAGCTCACCAAGGCTAAATAAAAAAGAGAGATTAATCCCTGTAAAAAGGTGTTGATCTCTCTTTTAATATTTAGAGGCCTTAGTTTGACCATCCCATTTTTCAAAACCGTCTTTTAGCCAGTATACCTTTTCATAGCCCTTCTTTTGTAAAAAGCGTGCTGCTCTTACAGTCAAAGCATTTGAATCAGAATAAAGATAAACCGGTAAATCTGGACGAATTTCTTGATATTGATATTTGAACATTGTATAAGGAATATTACGTGCTCCTAAAATATGCTCTTTTTTAAAAGGACCTTTTTCACGCACATCAATAATTTGTGCTTTTCGCTTTCCCTTGTCAAATTCTTCATTAGTTAATGCACCACCGACTCTCTTTGATTGGACCCATGTCCAAAGCCAACTCAAAGCAAAGGCCAAAATAATGATGATTAAGATAATGTTGATAATCCCAAAAATATTCATTAATTACTTACTCCTATATAAGAATTTCTATAGTACTATGATAATCCATTACTATCTTTTGCGCTAGTTTCCTTTTCTTCTTCAATTTCATGTTCGTGACTTAAAATCAACTTTGCGTTCATGTATTCTTTCTTAGAAACTACACCTGCATGATATAAATTATCCAGTTCAATTCCCATTAGTTCTATGTCCCACTTACGTTTACCAACATAAACGATAATATTAAACTTTTTTAATAGCTTTTGAACATCATGTAAATTTTTCATTATTAATTATTAATCACTATTCCCTGGTGTAAACAGAAGACAACATAAATAATTGCTACTACTACTGCGATAACTCTTAATTTGTGATGATATTGTCTTAAATGAGCACTACCAAAAATTATTCCTAAAAGAAAACCAGATATTAATCCACCAAGATGCCCTAAGATATCAATGTGACTTGCAAATAAATCAAGAGCTAAGTTAATGATGGCCAATGCTAAAGCTTGCCTTCCCAAATAATTAATTGCTGGGATTGCACGATTGGCTAAATAAAGAGCGATTACTACACCAAAAAGTCCAAACAAAGCTGTTGAGGCACCGGCACTAACTACCGAATCGCTCCCATATGCATAACTTAACAGATTTCCACCAATCCCTGACAATAAATAAACTGTTAAGAATCGCCAGTGACCTAAAAGTGGCTCCATAAATTGACCCATATAATAAATCATTACTGCATTAGATGCGATATGTAACCAACCAATATGCAAAAATTGAGCTGTAAACAAACGCCACCATTGATGTTCAACAGTAACAAGTTGATTATTCATTGCCCCAAGGCGAACTAGGGTATTAATATTAGTCGAGCCACCCATTATTGTTTCGATTATGAAAACAACAAAGAGTACAATTAAAATCGCATTTGTAACAAAAGTGCTAGAAAATCGATTAGTATTCAACTTTTGCATTATCCATCATCCCCTTCATTTAATTAAAATAAGATTTTCCATTGGAATATCATGATCCTCAATTTTCCATTTTGTTTGATCAAAAGCCTGAATTGAATTAACCAAACTAAGAGTTTGAGTAGGATATTTCTTTAAAAAGCGATCATAATATCCACCACCAAAACCAAGCCGACTATTTTTATCTAATCCATAAGCCAATCCTGGTACGATCATTAAATCTAAATCATTTTTTACCTCAGCTTTTGGATCGTGATTTTCTAAAACTCCAAACTTAGTTTTTTCCAAGGACGTATTTTTATTATAAAGTGTAAATTCCATCTTTCTATTTGGTAAACAACGTGGAATATATACTTTCTTATTCATTTTCCATAAAGCAGCAATAATTGGGGCTGTATTCACTTCTAAAGCCATTGAAATAGAAATACCAACATTCTCTGCTTGATGTAATACTGGGCTCTTAATTAGCTTTTCTTTTAAGATTACATCTTCTAATTTTTTTTGCTGCTTTT
>DBFNNF010000275.1:0-8566 GCA_048407585.1 Lactobacillus johnsonii
TTATATAGGCACATAATTCATTAAGGCCTACCTTACAGGTAGTTTATGGCCTTAAAAGGTACCCTAAATGTGCCCTAACTAAGCCTTAACTTGAGAAATCAAATCTCCAATACTCTATTCCTGGCATATCGATTTTAGACACCTGTTCCAAAATCCCCTAAAAGACTCGCATATATATATATATAATATAGATTGTATTCTTTAGGATTAAGGCCCTTAATGGTACCATCAGTGTACCAATCTGAATAGAGAGTCAAGTTGTAGATATCGAGAGTCAGAGGGCCTAATGTCTCTTTATCGAAAAGGCCTTAGCTAGGGGCCTTAACCTAAATCCTAATATACTTATTATTATATATATATAGGCTTGATTAAGGTAGGGGTTTAGGCACCTTAAAGGTACACCTTGGAGGCCTTGTTCCTGGTCTTAGGGCCCTAAGTCTGGTTAGCTAATACGTATAGTAACATAGATAGCTCCAGAGCTCATAGGTACACAGTAAGGCCTTAAGATTGCCCTACCCAAAATTTTTTCCTCACCCCGATTTTATGGCCCTTGGACTTCTTCGTCGTCCAGACCCGTATTACCGACTGCTTGTTAACTTTTGCCCTATCTGAACACACAAATAAAAGGCCTCTAAGATAAAAGCCAACCTTAAAAGCCTTATATGATTGATGATTATAAGTATAGATATTTATCTAAGCCCTTATATATGGATGTATATATTAAGGATTGTATTGATATTTGGGATTTTTCTTTGTTTGGGGGGGGTAGGGGTATTAGAAGCCTGGCTTTAGGTTCAGATGCCTTAATACTTCCCTTAGTTCGGAATCTGTATATTCCTTAGCCTTTTGGATTGGGATGTTGTGGTTTGAGGCTATGATGATTGCCCTATCCCTTGAGATTTTGATTTTTCTTGGTTTCAAGGGTTATTTGGATTTGTGGGTTGAAAAGAAGTCAAATTCTATATACCATCTTAACCAGGAAAGGAGGATGTAGAATGGGATTTCGGATGTGATGATTATGGTTGGGATCAATATCCATTCTCTGGGAGAGGAATTAGATAAGGATGTGAATTTGATTTTCATAGTTTTATTTGTTTTGGGGCATATCTTCTGGGTTTACCCAGATTTTATCCATGGATACCAATTGGAATTTCCCCTGGGTGTTCAGGATCACTGCCATTTTATATCCCGGGCCCAAGTACCACTGTTGGATATATCCTTTGTGTTCAACCTCGGTGTAGAGTCCCGTATCCTTATTCTCTTCAGGATGGGTGTAATGTACTAGAATGTCTTTCATAGTGATTTAGTTTTTAGTGTTGCTTAGTTTTCTATTCCTGTTATCTTTGAGTTACTAGATTAGGTAGTAGCAGCGGATAGAAATAATACCCTTGTGATTGCGAATCACCGATGTCTCTTCATATTCGAAGTAATCCATATATCCTGAGTAGTACGTATCCAGTACCGATTCCAAATCTATGTTTGTACCTCCGAATATTTCTGCACCCGGAGCTGGTGTAAAGGTGAAAGTGTGATGGCCTTTACCAAGTGTCATCCTCTACCGTGATATGGATATTATGGTTTATGTTGAGATTTTGCTGTTGTTGAACCTGTTTTTCAAGATCTTCTCTTTTCTTTTGAAGGCTTTCCTTGAGAGCTTCTGCCTCTTGTTCAGTTTTCACCCTGTAGTATTGGGTTTCATTGGAGATGTAGTAGCTCCCGTCTCCGTTGACCCTTAGTACAGGTTTGGTGACTTGGATGATGTCCTCCATGGGATTCTTGGGATGTCGATGGGTTCTGTAATGCCAATCATAGGCTACTGCAGCTATCAATCCTGCAATGATAAGTACAGTTACGATAATCGGGAATACCGACTGGTTGTTGTTTTCATTCATGACAATTGATCTTTAAAGGTTTGTGATATAATTATGCCATTTTTAACAGCTTTCTCCAATTGATCTGATTTTATCAGGGCTAGAACCCTTTCTCCAGTTAGCTTGTTGAACATTATGCTCGGAGTCAGATCTATGGTTTTAATGAGACCATCTTGGTTGGGTTCTAAGTTCTCTAATAACCTAACTTCTTCCTCTGGTTCTAACCCTATTAGATATTCTGCTAATTCGTATACTTTCATAGCTTGGATTTTAATAAGTCTCTAATACCGATTAACTTTAGTTTCTGTTCAGGAGTTAACTCGGGGTCTTTCATAGCTTTATTAGCTTCCGCATATAACTCCTGCATTTTTATCCTGTAGAGAGGCCCTTTGATATGTTTACATACCCAGTTGTATTCTCTACATATTTTATTGATTGAACTCATGCCATGATGGTTATTACCAATCCAAGGTTGCAACCACTTACCAGTACTTCATCATCTCCGGTAGAGAGAATCTCCTTCAATTGGTTTAATACTCCCCGGAAATTCATTTTGATTGCTCCCTCTGATTCATTGTACTTGACCAGGAGAGTATGCTTGTATGACTGAGGAATCCGGTCCTGGTCATATTTAATCTCTACTTTATAATCGTAGAGTTCCAATCCCAGTCGGGAATCCAGTTCTTCCATCATCTCGGCATAGGTGTCCTCGATTGCTTCCTTGATGCAATCTACTTCCTCTTCATAAATCTTTCCCAAGTTGCATGATTCCTTGAGACCTGAGAGCATAACTTTTTTATAATCTTCCATAATTGCAGGGTTTTATATTTTTCTTATTGCAAATATAATATATTAAATCCATATTTGCAAATTAAAGTCATCGGTCTGAGAATGGTATCCCAGCATTCTCAAAGGCATCTTTAGCCTCCTGAGGTAAATATCCATGTTGTTTGGATGCAAGGTATACTATACCGTTGCAATCGCTTACTACCCCGGTAATGGTATGTTCAAAAGGCCAGGTAGGCTGAACTGCGACCATTACTGGTGCCTGAGGGTCCATTTCTTCTAATGCACCTATCAGGTCTTCTACTGTGTAACTTGAAGTCATTCTTGTCATAATCTTGAATTTTAATATATGGTCATTTCTATGGTTCTTTTGATTACCGTTTCTCTGGTATCTTTTACCCGGTCAATGAGATATACTTTGGCAATACTCTCATCATTTTCATCTACCCATTTGGCTACATCTACTTTCCTGGCAAGTTCTACCTCCATATCATGAGCTGCATGTATGGTTTTATGATAAGTATGATTCTTCAGGTAGAACCAAATGAGTAATTTATATCTTTTCTGTGCCATATTAGTTAAGTTTAGAAGGTGAAATCTATGTAGACTTCCTTATTACCTTTACGGAGTACTTCATGATTGGTATCTGCCCATTTATAGGTACTGTAGGCTTTTGCTTCAGGTATATATTCTCCTCGGACCCATACCTGAGATTCCTGAGGCTCTTCGATTGAACTAAGGGTAAAGTATTCTCCCCTTTTCAGGTCCTTAATTGTTCTCTTTTCCATACTTTAAATTATTTTAGGGTTTATTTCTTTTTCTTTATACAAATATAATCATAATATTTTTAATATGCAAATAAAACTTCCCGGTATCTATAGGTGGGGATAGATTCTAGAAACTTTAGTTCCCATTTAGGTCTAGTTATTAGTAAAACAAAAAAGACCTCTAGATAAGAGGTCTAATGGTCTTTATTAAATTAAGCCTTAGTTGGTACAGGTTTAGGCTTATATGAATGAGTCCAAGCATTAATGATAGGGGGTTCAGCCCATAATTCAAAATTCAATTCCGAAGTATCGGGGAATACTACATTTATTGTTATCCCCACATATTTAGTGTAGTAGTTATTACCGGTGAATACAGTCCGAAATTGAGGTAATATCGATATTTTCACCATTCTTTCCAGGGGTTTTGTACTGAATATCTTATTGATAAAACCTCTGATAGTGTATTCGATCTGGGGATAATACCCTGAATTGAATTCAAGATATTTGGGTCGACAGTAGAGTCTACTAGCCCTGATTAAAAGATTGATCTTATTATTAGTGTGCATAGTTATAAAGGGTTAATATTACATTATCCGATCAAATACAAAGTATTTTCCATTTTCCTCGGGAGTATGAGAGGGAAAATGATAAAGCCCTTCACTGAAGTCCCTATTTATGGAAGTCACTGTACGAAGAGTTCCCTCTTCATTATCGGTTACATCCAATATCATACCCAAGTTTATGAGCTTATCAGTATCGAATGCACCCAGAAGCATGCCAGGACATATATCTTCTGTGATGAACATTCCGATGTATTTACCATCCTCACTAATGGTATCTACATATTTACCATTTTCCATGTACTTGAAAAGATTAGACCAACCTGTAATGGTATGTATCTTTATCTTGGTTGCACATGCAGCTACTGACAGAGTTACTTTGCTGTTAGTGCATAACCATCCCTGTCGATTCACCTTAGTATCTGTGAATACAATATCCTCCTGATAGGGGGGATAGGGTAAACCGAATACCTTGATTTTCTTACCCTCAGAGATTAGTTGATTAACCTTGTCAACTACTTTGGTTGCATTTAGAATTTCTTTCATAGTGGGTGTTTAATTATAGATTGAATTGAATTTCGGCTTTATATCTCGGTTCTAAATCTCCTACTTCAAAGGGAATACCCAAATAATGAGGGTAGGGATTGTGCCAGATATTGAAAGATGTTAATTCTTTAGAGGCTTCTCGGATATCTTCTTCACCCGAAATGTAGAATTTCACTTCCTTATCATCTGCTGATACTGCCCTTAATTTACCATCAACCTCGATAGTAATCTTAGCCCCTCTTGCCTGAATTATTAAATCCATAGTTTTATTATTTTTTATTCGATATGCAAATATAACGAATTAAATCAATATTTGCAAATTAAATTTCGGGGTTATCCTCGAGTTCTGGGTCGATTTCTTCATAGTCTATCCCCTCTTCGATTTCTCGTCGGATTTGGTGATGATCTTCGTCAAAGGCTTTTAAGGCACCATGGTAGTCTGCTGTTACGCTATCTAATTCGGCCTTTCTGAGAGTTAATCCTTCTTTATCTCCCCTATTACCTTCTTGTTTAGTTGCAACTACAACGGGCAATTCTTTGAAGTCATACTGATTTTCTACATACTCTAACTCTTTTATACCTCCCTTATTGGCAATCTCTTTTTGGATCAGAGTCATAGCTTCATCCCGAGTTAAAGTCTGTTCTTCAGATACTCTATTGTTGAATTGATTGTTCTGTTGATTGAAAATATTCACAGTACCACCTCCGGATATGGCTCTTACCAGACTCTGAAGAGAAGTTGTAGATTGTTGTTTTAACCCGATAGCTTTATTTACTTCAGAGGTTATGAAAGGAGCATACTTTCCTCCCTGACAATCCCGGAGTATTTGAAGCTGTTGGCTTATTTCCATACGATCCTCAAGTGCCCAGCCTATACAAGCCCCCATCAATAAATCAGCGATTTCTTCCATCTTGTTACGGTCAAATAGGCCGTTGTCTAGAAACGTTTGTTTCATTTGCATCTGGATAATTGCTGGTTCACATTTCAAAAAATCTGCCAGCTCATGCACTGAATAAGCCTTTGCCCATAATCTCCCATTGTTGACAATCCAGGTGTGAATGATAAATTTGGTGATATTCTTGAGGGCTTCATCATCTCCCGCATTAGCTTGTATAGCTAATTGAGTTATCCCTAATCCTCTCGGGAATCGAGGAACTATTTTTAACCTTTTCATAGAATTTGATTTTGGTATCTAATAGTTAAACTCTATAGTTAATTATAAGGGTAAAATAAAAGGCCCAATTTATAGAAAGGGCCTTTTAAATTAACTCCTTAATATTCAGGTTGCTGGATCACTTGAATAGGCTTACTACTAATTTGGAGGAGCTTATAGAGATATTAAAATCTTCTATATGATTCTCAAACTTAAGCTTACTACTCAGTGCCCAAACCCCTGAAAACAGCTGGTTTATATGTTTGGGATATAATACCTCTACCGTAAGGGAATTAGACTTATTCTCTATAGAGTACTTTACATCACTTTCCCCGGCATCCTTATAGGTTTTCAGGATTTCTTCTTCCACCATAACTGTTAAGGCTAATAAATTATCCATAGGATCCTAGTAACTTTAGAGTCTTGTATTATTAGGATTTATCTTTTTCCCTTTACTTTAGCAGCCTTTACCTTACCCTCCTTTGCCATTTTTTGGGCAACTCCGTAGGCAATTATGGCATTTAATAAAGGCCTTGCCCTTTTCTCCCTTTCCTTTGCCTCCCTTTGCCGTTCTTCTTCTTCGGCCCCAAATTTAGCTTCTCTTTCAAGGGCCTGTTTACGTTTCTCTTCCAACTCTGCATGAATGTTAGGGAAAAGAGTTGCCCTTAAGGGTATTACGTGTAGGGCAAAAAAGGCTGAGAATAATTTATCCGAAAAGGGCTCTCCCAGTTTTTTCTTGGATATATTCCAGAATTTATCCTGTTGCTCTTTGACGGCATGCAAGAACTTCTCGTAAGTGAACTGCACCTGCATCTTTTTACATGCCGTTATCATTGCCTCAATTCGGTCCTTAAATTCTTGGCCAAAGGCCTCCATGAATTTTTCTCGGTTAAAATTGTAATTGGGTTTGTCCAATTTGAACTGTTTTACATACTCGGCAGTTTTCATAGTGTCTTATTATTTACGGGTTATAGATTTATTACGTGTTTTAATGCTGATTCTCTAGTTACTACCTGGAAAAGGTAACCTATATACCTATCTTCCCAATAGGATAACCAAATAGGGTTGGGGAACCTGAACTTATTTTTTTCCTCTACCGGAATATTCCTGGGCATGCCCGAAATATATAATAGGTGAGGCCCTTGGGTATTTTCAATGAAGATCGGATGTAACATATTTTCGTCTACCTTAAAATACCCCTTGGGATATATTGATTTGACCTCATCCCGCAATCAAATGCCAAATCCTCTACCTGATATAATTCAGGATTGATAGGGTATTCCATTTGGGACTGTACCCCTCCCGAAGATTGAAGGTAATAAGTGATACGGGTTTATCAAGCGTTATGCTTTTTACTCTTTCTGGAAACATGATTCTTATCTTTTAAGGGCACATAATCTTCGATATCATCCAATCGATTAGTCACTAAAGCATATACGAATAGCTTAGCGGATCGGAAAAAGAATCTCCTTATATTCCCCTCCGAAATGTAATAATCATATAGCCAAAAGAATTTCTTTTGATATTTGTGTTTAAGGTTCCGTTGCGTTAGGTAGGATCTAAGAACTTCTTTGTGTAATTCAAGCAATTCCTTATCTACTTTCTGAATTACTTTCTCTGGTAAGCCAACAATCATAATCTTTCATACTATTAAAGGGTGATTATACTAAGGGGCCAGAGCTGTAGCCCTGTGCCCCTCTCCTACTATGAAAGATTAGATTGCAACGGATTCCTTGACAAATTGGTTCTTGTATTCCAGGTATTCCTTCTTGGCTTTCTTGAATTCCTTAGAATCCTGGTTCTCGATTCGGAGCATTGCCAGCTCCAGCTGATGGATCTTGTTTCGGACCTGCTGCCGGAACTTCTTCCTGGAAAGGGTGTCCTCGCAATCAGCAGGGTAAATGTATTTGACTTCCCTTTTGGTTACCACTTCCTCTACGAGGTTGGCTTCTACCTTTTTCTTGGTCTTATCAACCAGTTTTTCTTTCTTGGTCTTCTTGACCTTCTTCTCTTTGGCCTCCCCATTAAGGATTTCCTTGGATTTCTTCACCTTTTCGGCCTTCTCTTCGATGAGGTTATTGATACCCTCTACCAGATCTACCTTTTCCAGTTTCTGAGCCTTGTTGTTCTTGTTCTTTTTCATGGCTTACAACTTTAAAAGTTTAACATTAAATTAAATGTTGTTTTATTTCTTATTTCCTAATGCAAATATAGATATAAAAATCAACCCCTGCAAATTATTTCACTAATTCTTTAGAGGTTCGTTTATGGTACAGGTAATCTCCAGGTATTCTAAGCATTGGGCTTGTTTTCTATACATGTTAACATAGACATTTTGTCTGAATCCGTCATCTTGAATCTCTACGGATTTAACCAGAGATTCAGGGCCCCATAAGCTCATTGTAAGTTTCAGCGAC
Source organism: Lactobacillus johnsonii (assembly GCA_048407585.1). Lineage (GTDB taxonomy): Bacteria > Bacillota > Bacilli > Lactobacillales > Lactobacillaceae > Lactobacillus > Lactobacillus johnsonii_C. The sequence goes on from DBFNNF010000275.1 coordinate 8,102, forward strand.
AGTTGATGGCTTCATTTCTCTGATAACTTTTTGAGTACCCTTTTGAATTGGGCCATATAATGGCAGTCTTTAGTGGGGCATTTCCCGTCAGGTGTAATGTTTTCATTGGCACCACACTTGGTCATGCCCGTTGCTTTGTAAGGACAACACTTGCGATGTGCTGCACAAGCAGTCTTAAATTCTACTGTACTCATCTTTGTATTTCTATTACACCGCCTTCGGGATTAACTACCAATAATATCTTAGTGCCATCGGCTTTAGTTAGATAATATCCATAGGCCTTTATTTCACTATCAAGACCTTTAAACAATATATCATAGTCTACCTTCTGTACTTTCAGTAACCTTATATCAGCGGCCTTAGCTTGATTCTGATTGAAAATTGTAAGGCCAATTGCCCAGGCAAGGGGCAGAAGGATTAATACTACCAAGATAATCTTAAAAACTTTATTCATAATACTCCTTT
>DBFNNF010000276.1:0-4720 GCA_048407585.1 Lactobacillus johnsonii
ATTAATGTAATAAAAATCATTACAAGATTTATTAGCATTAAAAAAGATATACAATGTACTCTATTTTTTATTTTTGTCGGTTCTTCTGTAGATTTATGAATTGTAGATATCCAAATATCTTTACGGTCTCCATACTTTAAAGAAATACAATCTCTAATGTACTTCTGCCTAAATAATTCTCTAGTGGCTACACAATATAATTCATTGGAAAAAATAGATATTATCTTTTCTTTAACAACAAATTCAAATTCTGGAAGATTAAAATGCTTGAAATGTTTATACACTGGTTCAAAAACTCTATCATGATAAAGTTCAAACGCATAATAATCCATGTTAAATTTCAAGTCAGTAAGTGGGATAATCGTTTCTTCTATATCCGTTACTTTTTCTATATTACGAATATTTTCACGAGATTTATGGACTATTTCATTCAGATTGATTTTTGCTATTTCTTCAAATTCGCTGGAATTCAACAATTCTGACGCTAGCTTAGCAGCCATTTTAACCTCAGGACTATCTTTTCTACTAAGATCATCTAATACTTTTTTGCTGTCTTCTATCATATGATGTACCTCATCTCTCTATAATTATTTATTTAACTTGTTTTTCCTTTTTTATTGTTTAAATACGACTTGCATTGAATTATCCTTAATTGCTCGTCCAGTACTATAATCAAACCTATATCCCGGCTGAACATTATAAATATAGACATTGTAGTTCAACATTCCATCAATTGAAGTGGCTTGCAGGTTAACGCCTCTAGCCATTTTTTCATTGCCTCTAAAAATCGGTGTAGCCTGATAGATAACCTTTTGTCCTGACATCAATGCCTCTCTTACTTGACCTTCATAGTATGTTTGAACACGTTGGTTGGCAAAAGCTGTTTGAGTAAATAAATTTTTAGGATTATTTAAATCTCCATTATTTATTCCTGTATAAATTCCAAACTTGTTTATTCCGCCAGATAAAGAGTAAGCAATTAAATGTCCTCTATTATATATTTCTGCCCCCGGTCTATTGCTGTGCCAGCCTGTAGGACGCCATATTTGACGTGTTCGATTGCTATGCTTAACTATATTATTTTGATCTAAAAACGCCGTAACGGAGGAGCTAGTACGGTTAAATCTATCCAAATTCTGATAATAGATTCTATTCTTCTTCCAGCTCTTATTAAGAGTCGAATTATTGGCATTTACAAAAACTGCAGCATTTTCTCCGCTCTTATATTCCATACTTGCTAACTTCGTGTACTCTTTTTGGCTTAATCCACCAAATTTAGTATTCGAAATTTGCTCTGATTTAACATTATCATTACTATTTTTAGAAAAATTGGCATTAAAAGAGCAGCCACAACTTAATAAAGTCACGGCTGCTAACAGTCCCATTAACTTTTTATTTTTCACTATTAAAATTCACCCTTCTTCAAACTTAAATAAAACAAAATAAACTTAAAAAATAAGGGAAGCATTTTCTCATATTTTCTCCCAAATATCTTCAGCTATATTATCCGTAATCATATTCCACACTATTCCCACAAAAAAAGCTATGACAGCTAAAGCAAATACAACAATACTGCTCTTAAGAAGAAAGGGGAATTTGTAAAAAATAATTCCAATAATAAAACTAGCTAAACCTAGAATAAAGGCAATTAATGCAACACTTATTCCAGTAATATTCGCTGCTATCCAATATTTTTCAGGGCCTTTAGTATTAGATAACTCTTTAAAACCTCTAACCCTCATTTTTTCATCCACCAAAGTTCTAATACTGTCGTTTATTTCAAAAATGCTTTTTCCAGTTGCCTCTTGTATTTTCCTCTTTTCTACTGAAAAGTGTTGATCTAAATTTAAAAGTTCATACGGAACAATTAAATGTCTTTTGTTTTCCGCTTCAATATTAAACTTTCTAGCTCTCTGAATCGCCTCATCTAAATAAATATCTAAGCTGCTATTTAAGATTTCTGCTGTTTTCTCTTTTAGCAAGACTGAACTTTTTTTATCTTTTATTTTCTGTTTACCAAATTCATTGCGTAATTTCTCATTAGCATTTTTTGCAGTAAGCATATGTAATTTCTCCTAAACTTTTTTATCTTCTAATGTTTTATTCTGAAATCTTGAAGCTTCTACCATGTAATTATTTATCCAGCTTGATAGTCCTCCAATGAACATTAAACGTAGAAAATTATTAGGAATGTTAAAATTCAACACAGAATATGCTAAAAGCAAAGAAACAACAATTATATTAATGCTAGACATAATTAGCGCACTAAGTCTAAGTGCGTGAACCATTTTCTCCAACATTCTTAATATCCCTCCTTGATAATAAATGCTTTAACTCTAATCTTTAATTACTAATACATCATCAGTTAATCTAATGACATCAACATTTTCTCTAATTAAAGACTCTATGTCTTTCGTATGACCTATACACACAACTTCTTTTTCATTTATTTTAGCTTGAAACATAGTTATTCCTATTAGTAAAAAAGATATATTAATATTATTGTCCGAATAGTCTGCTTTTAAAAAAATTGCTTCAAAAAAAATAAGCATAGCAATTACTGCAAATCCCTTTAATAAGACTATTAGAGCTAAAGGTATAAATAGTGCCTCTAATGTGCTATTTACCCCAACATTGTAGCCATCAATATAACATGTTACAGCTGCAGCTGTTTTGCTTCTTTTTATTTTAGTAACATTTATGACTAAAATCACTGTTGCAATAATGCTTGCTAATAGTCCAAGACTAGTAAGAATTGCCATTACTTTATCCTCAACAATAAACCGAACAAGTAATATAAGCCAAAAAGCAGATTGAGAAGATAATTTATATAAAGTTTGAAATCGCTTACTTGTCATCATATTTTCGTAAATTCTATTAAAAGTGAGTAATAGTTGTTACAAGCATCGCTAATAATAATAAAATTAGTAATCCAACAATCAATGGTATTGAAGCTCTTATAGTTTTAGATATATCTCCTGTCACTGAAACAGTAATTACTCTGCCGACTAAAAAACTGAACACGCCACATATTAGCATCCCTATTAATACGACTTTAATCCATTGCATTATCATTACCTCCTACTTAATTTCTTATAAATTCAATTATTTCTTAATTTTTTCTACTCTATCGTCCAATTTTGAATAAAAAGGATGCACAATTGCAGTGATTACAAATCCGAAAAAAGTAATTAGCATGCCACTTAAGGCTAGTTCGGGTCTCCTATTAGTCAAAGCAGTACTTAAAAACACAATCATACCTAATACAATCATCGTTGTAGAACTATAAGATGCAGCTCTTAAAAGCTTATAGGAACTAGCAGTCCAATAAGTTGTTGAATTGCTTTCTAATCTATAAAATCCACGTTTACTCAACTTTTTCTCAATAAGTTTTATTGCTCTATCAGTTATAGGTATTGTTTTTATGCTGCTATCTGTAGCTATATCTCTAATATAACTTCCAATTTTAGCTATTACATCACTTAATACTTCATTTTCTAAAATTACAAGCGGACCTTTTTCGTTCAATTCCATATTTTGCAATGTACCGTTCCCAATATTTTCATCAATTTTTCTATCTACGAATGAATTAAACTCTGGGCTTTCTACATATTCATCCATTTTACTTTTCAAATATATAACTTGTTCTTGTTCATCTTCGAAACGCTTTAATTTGGCTTTTTCTATCTGCTGCATATTTTCGTCACACAGCTTTTTTGCTGACTTATAATCCATAAAACTTCCTTAATTGTACATTCCCATTAAACCTATAAAGATAACAACATATGCAGCAATACCAATAAACCGGATGATTCTTTTAGCGTCATAACTTAACTTTTTGTCCCGTTCAAAAAATATTTCAGCAAACAGAAACCAGAATATAGCAAGTACTGTGAGAATTTTCGATATAGTCATTAATACATTCTTCTTTCTATTTCTTAGCCCAATGTACACAAAGTAACCCATCACGCTTTAGCTCAACATAGTCGCCATACTTTGCAAGAATGTTGCGTGTATCAAACCCATGTGGAATAACGATTGAATAGTTATTGACTGTTTTATAAACTTCTATGTCTTTCTTATTAAAGCCCTCAGATACAAGATCTTGAACAAAGTTTTCTATGCCGGTCTTGCTATCATAATCAAATAACCACTTATGGGTAATTGCGTTCTCTGGTCTCATTGCAAAACTTGTTACTTTTGCTTCTATCTTAGTGGCTAAAAAATCAGGATGATCTAAGAGATAATGTTGAAGATCCTTTATAGCTTTTTCATTATTTCTTTCATTAATATTTATGTAAAAGCGACTTAATTCATTAAGTACACCTTCATTTACAAAAGCTGCAAATTTTAATGATAGCTCTTCAACTGATTTATTAGTTAAGAAAGACATACTCCTTTGTTTAAAGTTAGTAATGTTTTCATTATCTTTGTTCCTAGAAGTAAAAATAACTCCCTTCATCATTCTTTTCCTTCCCTCTTTTATATCCTTTTGTATAAAGCATTTTTACTCGCATTATACATTTTCAATTTTTATTAACTTAATAGATTCAAAATTAACATCACAATAAGGGCAAGTACTATAAGGAAACCTAATTGTTACCCCATCGCAATACTTAGTAAGATCATGAATTTTAAGAAACATAAGACACCCGCAATTACTACACTTAAACCAAACTAATTTTTCCATATATTTACTAACATTCCTTTCCATTTATTA
>DBFNNF010000277.1:0-1133 GCA_048407585.1 Lactobacillus johnsonii
ATGAAAGACCAATAATATGACGAAAGTGAGCAGAAGGACAAAAACTCTGCTCACTTTTATTTTAAAAAGAAAAAGAACCGAATCAAAATGATTCGGTTCATAAAGCCCTATTTTCGTCAATGTCTTAACTTAATGACATTGTTCCTTAGAATCCTACTTTTTTTCGTTATAATCTTGAGGCCAATTTTTAGCAATCTCTTTCAAGAGTGGTTGAACCGTAGAACGTTGACTAGTTAAGTATGTTCCATAAACCTCAATATAATCATTATCATCTTTAATCGGAACTAATCTTCGACCACTGTCTTCATTATGATTTTCGATTACTTGGGTTAGATTAGTTCTAAAAACTGGAAAATTAGAGTATTGAGTTAATTCATCTAGTGAGTTTAAATCTTCCTGAAATAGAAATTTTGCGTTTGGAATATTATCTTTGATAATTTCTTTCCAAGAACCAATATCATTTACTACAAGAAAACTTTGTCCCTCTAAATCTTTATATGAGACACTTGTACGAGTTGAAAGAGGGTTAAATTCACTTATTTTAACCGCTAGCTTTTCAACCCCAAGAAACATAGATTCAATTTCATCATTATCTAAAATTTCTCGATCAGTAAAAATTAGTCTTTCTTTATAGTTAATTAAATCTGAGACTACATTTTCAGGCTTAACTAACTGATGATTGAAGGTTAAAGATTGACTTAATTTATCTTTTAGATTTTCAAGATAAAGGATAGGACCGGGAATTACACCGCCAACATTGATATATTCTTGCATGTGGCCAAAATTAATTACTGCTTCAGTAAAATCTTGCTCGGCTTGTAATAATTCTTTAGCTTTTTTGGCAGCTAATTTACCCGTTTCGTTTAAGGTGATTCGATTAACTTCTCGATTAAAGAGAGCAACTCCTAATTCTTGTTCTAGTTTTTTCATTCCACGAGTAACACTGGGCTGTGTAATCATTAAATGTTCAGCAGTTGCACTTAAAGTTCCATATTGTTCAAAAGCAACTAGTTCTTTTAACAATTCAAGATCAGTCATTTTAATACTCCTCTACTTACTATTCATTATGCGTATAGTAGCACATTTAATAACAAAAAAGCTAGAATTATTTATTAAGATAGAAAAATATAAGT
>DBFNNF010000278.1:0-1327 GCA_048407585.1 Lactobacillus johnsonii
GTTGTAATAAAGAAATAAATACAGAGGGACTATGTAATGATTGTCTACAGTGGAAACAGAAATATGCAGGCAATTTGTTAGACAATCGTTCTTTATATCAATATAATGATACTTTTCATGATGTTATGGTACGGTACAAAAGATATGGAGATTATATTTTGTGTCATGTCCTAGCTGAATTAATTGATCAGTTGCCAGCAGCTGATTATTATGTTCCAGTTCCGAGTTCGCCCAGTCATCTAGAAAAAAGAGGATTTGATACAGTTTGTGCTATTTATCAAAAGTTAGTTCCTTTAACGAAAATATTAGTTAAGGCAGATACGGAGAAGGCTCAGGGAGAAAAGAATAGGGAGGAACGGCTATTGACTAAGCAAACCTTTTCGGCTATCGATAATAAAAATGTTAGTGGAAAAATTTTATTGCTAGATGATATTTATACGACTGGGAGAACCCTGTATCATGCACGAGATGCTCTTTTAGAAGTTTATCCTAATTGTAAAATAAATAGTTTTACAATTAGCAGATAAATCATTAGTAAAACCGCTTACAATTTGCTATACTAAATGTGTAAGAAAAAACGTCATAAGACGTTGGAAGGAGAATCTACAATGTTAAAATACAATGTTCGTGGAGAAAATGTCGAAGTTACTGATGCCTTAAGAGATTATGTTCAAAAGAGATTGAATAAGCTCGAAAAGTACTTCGAAATTAATTCTGATGTAATTGCTCATATCAATTTAAAGGTTTATCCAGATCACACTGCTAAGGTGGAAGTAACAATTCCACTTCCATACCTAGTTTTACGTGCAGAAGATACAACTGATGATATGTACAAGAGTATTGACTTTGTTTCTGAAAAACTAGAACGTCAAATCAGAAAATACAAGACTCGTATTAACAGAAAGAGTCGTGAGAAGGGCTTAAAAGATTTCTTCTATGAAGACTTAGAAGAAGAAAAGAAAGCACCTAAAGAATTTGATATTGTTCGTAACAAGCATTTGGATTTAAAGCCAATGAGTGCTGAAGAAGCCGTTTTACAAATGGACTTGTTGGGTCATGATTTCTTTGTTTTTGAAGATGCAGATACAAATGGAACAAGTATTGTATATCGCAGAAATGATGGTCGTTATGGCTTGATTGAAACTAACGAATAATTAAAACAATCTTATAAATTAAGAGTCTCTTGAGCAGCGATAAGCTTAAGAGGCTTTTTCTTGCAATAGTAGGTTTCTCATTTTTCCAAATTAATGTTAAAATTACATAGTATTATTTTAGATTTGTGCACAAAATTTAAATTTAAGGACCGATTAAATGGCTAATATTCTTA
>DBFNNF010000279.1:0-2939 GCA_048407585.1 Lactobacillus johnsonii
TTCAACTTATCAGATATTTTATATTTAAAATTTTCGTCCACAACGATACAAAAATTTTATCAAAAATACAAAGTTCGAATCAAAAATTAATTTCTATCCCTTGAACTACGGGAGCAAGATTATTTAAATATAATCATAAATTCTTGCTAGAATTGCCATAACTGCTTCTTCAATAGTTAATTCTGTAGGAGCTACTGTACATAATGTGTACGGAGGCATCCAAGCTCTCGCACTATATCCAATAGGGAAAGTTCCTTCTTTATTCCAACACACTCTTGTCTCAATAAATATTTGTTTTTCTATAGCTAACCATTCTTGAAGTTTTATTACATCTTCAGGCCCGTTATAGCCTTTAAGACTCATTAATTTATACATTTTAGACATGTGTAATTAAATATTCATATGCTTGATTAATTTCAATAAACTTTTCCTTAGAGCCTCCTTTATCAGGATGATACTGAAAACACAACTTACGATAAGCAGTTTTGATAATAGCCTTATCTTTAGTAATATTAATTCCAAGTATTCTATAATACTCATTTATATTAGGTTGTTTTTGAGATTGATAATTCTCTCTACTTTTTCTTCGATAGTCTTCCTGTTTACGTTTATATTTAAAATATCCTTGATAAAAAGTTACATAAAATTCTGCAGATTTATAGTAAAAGCAAAAAGAATTAGACCATTCAGGTTTTATAAATTTTTGACAATATTCTTGAAACCATGTAAATTTATCTTCTTTAGAATAATATACAGAAATCTTATTAAAGGTCCTACGAATACTACGATAAAATCTATCATTATCAATAACACTAGAAGGAAGCTGCATAACCTTAATCATGTATTGTAAAACAATTTCGTCATGATTTCTTTTAGAACTTAAATTACCAAAAATTAAATCAATAGCATTATCAAAATCAATAATAGTTATTAAAGAGCCATATGATTTCATTACTTTTGTATAAGAATCTATATGGAAGAAATTTGCTTTTAGTAAGTTTACTCCTAAAGCTTTACAAATAATAATCAGAGCTTCATCATATTTATCTAACTTTACTTTATATAAGTTTTTAGTTAGAATATTTCTATTGTTAAACATCTTTTTAATAAACTTAAACATATCTATAAAATAGAAAATGCCTCCAAGATAGGAGGCTATTAGAGTGCCCTCGACAGGATTTGAACCTGCACCTTACTATTACTTCAGACCGCTTTCTAAGAGCGGCATGTCTGCCAGTTCCATCACGAGGGCAAATAGAGAGTAAATCTCTCTATTATTCTTCCAAAAATTCAGGATCTCCAATCTGAGGAGTTACTGTAGGAGATAGATTTTGAACTTCGTATTCGATAATTTGATCTTTAATATCCTTTGCAGAATAATTATCCTGAATTAGAAATACGATATGTTCTACTTGTGATTGAGACAAAGTTCCACTATATTTAATAGTTTCTGCATCATCACTTCTAACTAAGATATCACAATGTCTAGAATCAGAATTTAACCAATTCTTATTTGAAGAATTAACTTCTTCCGTGTAATCTACATTTACTTGTACTACTTTCATATTATATTTTTCTTAAAATGCATTTGAAGTGTGTTGTATCCTTTAATAGGATATTAAAATCTTTAAGAATTCCTTGCTGAGTTTGAGGCATAATAAATTCGTAAAAATAATCAATAACATAGTTATTAGGAACTTTTGATAAAAACTCTTCGATAGTTATTGGAAAATAATTTTCTCTAACTTCTCTAGCCCAATTTTCAACCCATTTATATTTCATAAGGAAATGAACTAGATTTTTATTGTTACTAATATTTCCCCAAATAGATTGAAACTCAGCTAAATGTGTGGGATTAGCATTATGTAAAACTCTAGAAACATCATTAATATCAGACATTCTATCAATTGATTTTCGAGGAGTTAAATCTCGAATAGCAATATATCTAAAGTTTTCATTAAAAACTTGTCTCCAAAATTCATTTACACTTTGATTATCACCGTAACTATAAACTTCATGAATAACAGAAGAAAGTATTAAAGTAGCATTATCTAACTTTAAGGATATAACGTTTTCAAAATTATTATATAAAGAAACATTACATCCTTCAAGATTCTTTTCTGCAACTTGAAGCATTTCAGGAGATATATCATATCCAATTAGTTTCTTATCAGGAAACATCTCATGAATATGTTTTAATAAAGATCCATCAGCACATCCAAAATCAATGAACGTATCCGAATCTACAAAAGATAGAAAATATGCTTTATCTAAAAGTGATTTTCGCATATTATCATTATATACCTTTAAATTTGCTATTTCCATTCTATAGGTTCTAAGTATATTCTATAACAAATAATTTTATAAGCGTCTTGCTCTCCGTTATCTGCGCAACCATGATTACCATAATGTGGGTCTATAGTCTTATTACGACAATAACCATCCCTACAGATCTGATAAATCGAACATATACGTTCACAAGTATGACGAACGCTTGTATTATCTACTCCTACTCTCTGTAAATATAAATTGTATTCTGGTATATAACAAATTTGATGTTTATTAATTATTAGTTTACTCATGTTATTTTAAATTTGCGGAGAGTACTAGATTCGAACTAGTGGCACCCTTTTGAGGTACGTCGTCTTAGCAGGACGATGGGTTAAGCCAACTCCCCCAACTCTCCAAAAACAAGTTTTTATAGAACTTGTTTTATATTAAACAAAGTAGAACCTGAACAATATGAAGACTTTGATCAATATAATAAGCGGTAAAGTCTTTCATATATTTCTTATATAAGCCTCTACATTTCCAGTAGTCAATAAGATAATGTCCAACTAATAACATTACAAGTTTCCAAACTGTAGCTAGCCCTAGAAAATATAAAGCAATATAAATACCTAATGCCCAAATAGCACAATGAACAAATAAAATATAAT
>DBFNNF010000280.1:0-10528 GCA_048407585.1 Lactobacillus johnsonii
TCTTATATTTTATAATTTTCTCTAATAACACAAAAAAGCCTACTCGTTTCTACACGAATAGGCTTTTTTAACACAAATGTTTAAGTTTTAAAAGGACGATTAGTCAGCTGAACCTTTGTCTTTCTGTGCATCAGCTGCAGCTAATTTCTTTTCAATATCAGCTATAGAATAAACTGACTTTTTCTTTTCATCTTCAGGAACATCAACTTTAGGTTCCATTTCACGGTAAACTGGCATACCAGTACCTGCAGGAATAATCTTACCAATAATAACATTTTCCTTAAGACCAAGTAATGGATCGTTCTTGCCGCGAATAGAAGCATCAGTAAGAACACGAGTAGTTTCCTGGAATGAAGCTGCAGATAAGAAACTATTAGTTTCAAGAGCGGCCTTGGTAATACCAAGAATTACGCTTTGTGCAGTAGCAGGAATACCACCGGAAATAATTACTTCACGGTTTCTTGCCTTAAATTCACCGATATCCATCAATTCACCTGGTAAGATATCAGTTTCACCTGGGTCAAGAATACGAACCTTTTGAAGCATTTGACGTGCCATAACTTCAACGTGTTTGTCGGCAATTTCTACACCCTGCATTCTATAAGCTTTTTGAATTTCACTTAGAATGTATTTTTCGGTAGTCAATGCGTCACGTACACGAATCAATTCCTTAGGATCGATAGAACCAAGAGTCAACTTATCTCCACGTACAACATGATCGCCTTCAGCAACTGCTACTGAAGCAGTATATGGTACGTCATAAGTACGGGTATCAGTTTGTCCCTTAACAGTAATTTGACGAGTATGTTCTGCTGGATCTTCTTCAATTGAAGTTACTTCACCAGTTACTTCAGAAATTGTAGCACGACCCTTAGGATTACGAGCTTCAAACAACTCTTGAACACGAGGTAAACCTTGAGTAATATCTGCAGCACCGGCAACACCACCGTTGTGGAAGTTACGCATAGTTAACTGAGTACCAGGTTCACCAATTGATTGAGCAGCAACAGTACCAACTGCTTCACCAACTTCAACGTCGTCACCAGTAGCAAGGTTCATACCGTAACATTTCTTACATACACCATGTTGAGTGTTGCAAGTAAAGACGGAACGAATTGTTACTTCAGTAACTCCAGCATCAACGATCTTATGAGCCATATCTTCGTCCATTAAGACATCAGCTGGACAAATTACTTCATGAGTTTCTGGATCGTAAACACTCTTAGAAGTGTAGCGACCAACTAAACGATCAAATAATGGTTCAATCATTTCATCGCCTTCAGTAATTGCGTGAACAGTTAAACCACGATCAGTGCCACAATCTTCTTCACGAATAATGACATCTTGAGCTACGTCTACCAAACGACGAGTTAAGTAACCAGAGTTGGCAGTCTTCAAGGCAGTATCCGTCATACCCTTACGAGCACCGTGAGTGGACATGAACATTTCCAAAACAGACAAACCTTCACGGAAGTTTGAAGTAACAGGAATTTCCATCATTCCTCCGTTAGGAGCGGCCATCAAACCACGCATACCGGCAAGCTGAGTAAAGTTAGAAATGTTACCACGAGCACCAGAGTCAGCCATGATTGTAATTGGGTTTCTTGGTGCATGAATTTGAGCAATTTCATTTTGAACAATGTCTTTACAATTATTCCAAATACTAATTACTCGATCATGTCTTTCTTCATCAGTGATCAAACCACGACGGTATTGCTTAGAAACAACATCAACTTTCTTACGAGCTTCTGCTACAATATCATCTTTATCACTAATTGTAGGAATATCTTCAACACCGATAGTTAAACCAGAAGTAGTACATACAGTGTAGCCTAGTTCCTTCAAATCATCCAAGAAATCAGAAGTTCTTTGAACTTTGTAATCCTTGTAGATTTGAGCAATAGAATCTGACAAGAATCCCTTCTTAAAGGCTTGACCAAGCTTCATATTGTCAAGCTTTTCATGAATATCTTCACCTGGTTGTAAGAAGTATCTTTCATCTACTGGGTGAGTAAGATTTTCTTGAGTAGGATCATTAATGTAGTAGAAATCCTTAGGGAAAATTTGGTTGAAAACTAACTTACCATAAGTAGTTACAAAAATTCCATGTTCGTCGCCCTTTGGCCATGGCTTTTCTGGCATTGAATCAGCTGCTAAACCAATACGAGTATGATAGTGAATATCACCATTTGCATATGCGATAGCTGCTTCAGCTGGTGAATCAAAGATCATTCCTTCACCTTCACGACCACGCTCTGCTTGAGTTAACCAGTAGTTACCTAAAACAATATCCTGAGAAGGTGTAACGATTGGCTTACCATCCTTAGGAGCCAAGATATGGTGAGCAGCAAGCATTAGCAAACGTGATTCTGCTACAGCTTCATCAGACAATGGAACGTGAATGGCCATCTGGTCACCATCAAAGTCGGCATTGTAAGCTTCACAAGCAAGTGGGTGAAGACGAATTGATTTACCAGGTACCAAAACTGGTTCAAAGGCTTGAATACCTAAACGGTGAAGAGTAGGTGCACGGTTTAAAAGAACTGGTCTTTCTTTAATTACATCTTCTAAGATATCCCAGATATCATCATCTTCACGATCAATCTTACGCTTAGCATTCTTAATGTTAGATGCTAAACCACGTTTTACTAATTCGTGCATTACAAATGGCTTAAATAATTCTAGAGCCATTGGACGTGGCACACCACATTGGTAAAACTTCAATTCAGGTGAAACGTCGATAACTGAACGACCTGAGTAGTCAACACGTTTACCAAGTAAGTTTTGACGGAAACGTCCTTGCTTACCTTTCAACATGTGAGAAAGAGATTTAAGAGGACGATTACCTGGTCCGACAACTGGACGTCCACGTCTACCGTTGTCAATTAATGCGTCAACTGCTTCTTGAAGCATACGCTTTTCGTTTTGAACGATAATTCTTGGTGCATTTAAGTCTAACAATCTCTTTAAACGATTGTTACGGTTGATTACACGTCTGTATAAATCGTTCAAGTCAGAAGTTGCGAAACGTCCACCATCAAGTTGAACCATTGGTCTCAAGTCTGGTGGAATAACAGGAATACAATCCATAACCATCCATGAAGGCTTGTTACCTGAATTCTTAAAGGCATCCAAGATATCTAATCTTCTGATAGCCCGAGTTCTCTTTTGACCAGTAGCAGTCTTTAATTCTTCTTTTAGTTCATGAACTTCTTTATCAATATCTACTTGTTCTAGAAGTTCTTTTACAGCTTCAGCACCCATTTTAGCTTCAAAACGGTCACCGAATTTTGCTTTCTTTTCACGATATTCAGCTTCTGTTAAAAGTTGCTTATCTTCAAGATCAGTATCACCTGCATCAATAACAATGTAAGCAGCAAAATAAATTACTTCTTCCAATGCACGAGGTGAAATATCTAAGACTAATCCCATACGAGATGGGATACCTTTGAAATACCAGATATGTGAAACCGGTGCAGCTAGTTCAATGTGACCCATACGTTCTCTTCTAACTTTAGCAGAAGTAACTTCAACCCCACATCTATCACAAACAATGCCACGGTAACGAATACCCTTGTACTTACCACAAGCACAAGACCAGTCCTTAGTTGGTCCGAAGATTCTTTCATCGAACAAACCATCTTTTTCTGGTTTCAAAGTACGATAGTTGATAGTTTCTGGTTTTTTAACTTCACCATAAGACCAACTTCTGATCTTGTTTGGAGAAGCCAAACCGATTTGCATACTTTCAAACTTATTTACGTCGATCAAAAGTTTAACCTCCTATATTACTTAGAAACCTTATCATCAGATGAAGTTGAAGAATCACTTTCATCTACAGGTTCATCTGGCTTATCATCCTTTTTTGCAGCTTCTTCAGCTAACTTCTTCTTTTCTTGTTGTTCAGCAAGTTTAGATAAAGTATCGATATTGAAATGATCGTTAGAGTCATCATCCATATCACGTAACTCAATTTCTTTATGATCCATATCCAACACCTTGATATCTAAACCAAGAGATTGTAGTTCTTTAACAAGAACGCGGAATGATTCTGGAACACCAGGTTTTGGAATTCTTTCGCCCTTAACAATAGCTTCATAAGCCTTAACACGACCTACAACATCATCTGACTTGTAAGTTAAGATTTCTTGTAGTGTGTAAGCAGCACCATAAGCTTCAAGAGCCCAAACTTCCATTTCACCGAAACGCTGACCACCAAATTGTGCTTTACCACCAAGTGGTTGTTGAGTAACAAGTGAGTAAGGCCCAATTGAACGTGCGTGGATCTTATCATCAACCATGTGAGTCAACTTCAAGTAGTACATAATACCTACTGAAACACGGTTGTGGAATGGTTCACCAGTACGTCCATCGTAAAGAACAGTCTTACCATCTTTACCAATACCAGCTTCACGAACCATATTCCACATATCATCTTCAGAAGCACCATCAAATACTGGAGTAGCAACGTGAATACCTAGTTGCTTAGCAGCAATACCCAAGTGTAATTCAAGAACCTGTCCAATGTTCATACGTGAAGGCACACCCATTGGGTTCAAACAAATATCTACTGGACGACCATCTGGTAAGTATGGCATATCTTCTTCAGGACAAACTAAGGCAATAGTACCCTTGTTTCCGTGACGACCAGACATCTTGTCACCGACTTGAATCTTACGTTTTTGAACGATGTAAACACGAACCATCTTATTTACACCAGGTGGCAATTCGTCGCCTGCTTCACGAGTGAAGACTTGAACGTTTTGAACAATACCGCCACCACCGTGAGGTACACGTAAGGAAGTATCACGAACTTCACGAGCTTTTTCACCAAAAATAGCGTGAAGTAAACGTTCTTCAGCTGATAATTCAGTCACACCCTTAGGAGTTACTTTACCAACTAAGATGTCACCATCTTGAACTTCAGCACCGATCCGGACAATACCTTCTTCATCAAGGTCTTTAAGTGCATCTTCACCAACATTTGGAATTTCACGTGTGATTTCTTCAGGTCCTAACTTAGTATCACGAGCTTCTGATTCATAATCTTCAATATGAATAGAAGTGTAGACATCATCTTTAACCATACGTTCAGAAATCATAACGGCATCTTCATAGTTGTACATGTTCCAAGTCAAGAATGCAATGATTGGGTTTTGACCTAGAGCTAATTCGCCGTTTTCCATTGCTGGACCATCAGCAATAACTTCATCTGCAACTACTCGTTCACCTTGCTTAACAGCTGGAGTTTGGTTGTAGTTCTTAGTTGCGTTTGAACGACGGAATTTTTCAAGAACATACTTATCTAAAGTATCATCGTCTCTTCTAATTCTAATTTCGTTTGCATCAACATATTCAACCACACCAGGAGCTTTAGCAACTAATGCATCTCCAGAGTCATGTGCTGCACGGTATTCCATACCAGTACCAACAATTGGTGCATGTGGATTAATCAATGGAACAGCTTGACGTTGGTGGTTAGCCCCCATCAAAGCACGGTTAGAGTCGTCGTTTTCAAGGAAAGGAATACATGCAGAAGTTACTGAAACTACTTGCTTAGGAATAACGTCCATGTAGTCAATCTTATCAGGGGTAACTTCTAGGTTATCTTCCTTATGACGGGCTAAAACAATCTTATCTTTGAAAGAACCATCTTCATTTAAGCGAGCGTTAGCACCGGCAATAATGTAATTATCTTCTACATCAGCAGTTAAGTAGTCGATCTTGTCAGTAACCTTGTGAGTATCCCAAGAAACACGACGATATGGTGTTTCAATGAAACCATACTTGTTAACAATAGCGTAAGTTGCTAAAGAGTTAATCAAACCAATGTTAGGTCCTTCAGGAGTTTCGATAGGACATAAACGACCATAGTGAGTATAGTGCACGTCACGAACTTCATAACCAGCACGATCACGAGACAAACCACCAGGTCCTAAGGCTGACATACGACGCTTGTGAGTTAACTCACCAAGTGGGTTGTTTTGATCCATAAATTGTGATAATTGTGATGAACCAAAGAATTCCTTAACTGAAGCAACAACAGGACGAATATTGATTAATTGTTGTGGCGTAACAGTAGAAATATCTTGAATTGACATTCTTTCACGTACAACACGTTCCATTCTTGCTAAACCAATTCTAAATTGGTTTTGAAGTAATTCACCTACACGACGAATACGACGGTTACCTAAGTGGTCAATATCATCAGTAGTACCAATATTATCTTGAAGATCGAAGAAGTAGTTAATTGATGCCAATACATCAGCAGGAGTTAAATGTTTAACATCATCTGCAATGTGGCCGTTAGACATTAACTTAACTACACGTTCAGGATCAACTTTAGAATATACCTTAATTTCTTGAACTGTTACTGGATCAGGTAACACACCTTCCTTTGAAGGTTCATAAGTTACCATCTTAAAGTCATCACGATCTAAGTAAGGTGATAATTTATCAAGAAGTTCGTGAGTAACAACGTCACCCTTTTTAGCAATGATTTCACCAGTATCAGGATCGGCTAAAGTTTCAGCTAAAGTTTGTCTTAGTAAACGATTCTTTAAAGAAAGTTTCTTATTGATCTTATAACGACCAACTGGAGCTAAATCATATCTTCTTGGGTCAAAGAATCTAGCATATAAAAGTGAACGAGATGAATCAGTTGTCTTAGGTTCACCTGGACGTAATCTTTCGTAAATATCCTTTAATGCTTCTGCAACGCGAGAATCAGCAGGATTCTTGTGGATATCTTTTTCTAAAGTGAAACGAAGTGAGTCACTTTCACCAAACATATCCGCAATTTCACTATCAGAACCAAATCCTAAAGCACGAATTAAAACAGTTAAAGGAAGCTTACGAGTACGATCGATACGAACATAAGCTAAATCTTTAGCATCAGTTTCATATTCAAGCCATGCACCACGGTTAGGAATAACTGTAGCACCGAAAATTTGGCGACCATTTTTATCAAAATCTGAATGGTAGTAAACACCAGGAGATCTAACAAGCTGAGAAACAATAACTCTCTCAGCACCATTAATAACGAAAGTTCCTGAATCAGTCATTAATGGGAATTCTCCAAAGAAGACGTCTTGAGTCTTAATTTCTCCGGTCTCATGATTGGTTAACTTCAAAGTTACATGAAGAGGAGCAGAGTAATTAGCATCGTGATCACGTGCTTCTTCAAGAGTGTATTTTGGCTTCAAGAGCTTGTAATCAACAAACTCTAAAGAAAGTTTTCCTGAAAAGTCTGAAATCGGCATAATGTCGTCAAACATTTCACGAATACCTTCATTAAGAAACCACTTGTAAGATTGCGTTTGTACATCAGTCAAGTTAGGTAACTTCAATACTTCTTTAATTCGAGAGAAGCTACGTCTTGTCCGGTGACTACCGTAGTTCACAGCGTGTCCTAACAAAGAAAACATCCTTTCTTATATAAGAATCTAAATATTACATTTGTGTTACAAATTGCAAAAAGTCAAAATTTGGGTACAAAAAAACAAAAACAACGTAAATGTCGTTTTTGTTTTATCATCTCGCTGGACAATAGATCAGCGAAATCCTGAATTTCAGCCTTTTAAACGTTTAGTATTTTACACTTATATTACTAATTTGTCAAAAAACTAATTTTTAACTAAAGTATTATCTTTATCAACAATTGTAAATTTCAATTTACCTTGATGAGCTCCAACTTTTACAATTTGACCAGATTTAATTTTTTCACTAATCAAGTCTTCAGCAATCACGTCTTCAAGTTCATGTTGAATTGCACGACGTAATGGACGGGCCCCCATCTCTGGATCAAATCCATCTTTAGCCAATACATCTAAAGCCGCTGGTGAAATCTTTAAGGTTACGTCTTTTTTAGCTAAGCGATCTACTAAATGACCAGTCATTAAGCTAACAATTTCACGCAATTGTTTCTTAGTTAAGCTATCAAAGACCACGGTCTCATCAATTCTGTTTAAAAATTCTGGTCTGAAGAATTGTTTAACTGCTGCTGTTACTTTTTCTTGTTGAAGTTTATTCTTATCGGCATTATCAGCTGCAAATCCAACTGTTTTATCTTCTTGTAAACTACGTGAACCAAGGTTAGAAGTCATGATAATAATTGTATTTCTAAAATCAACTTTTCTACCTTTAGAATCAGTTAAAAATCCTTCATCTAAAACTTGAAGTAATAAATTAAACACATCTGGATGAGCTTTTTCTACTTCATCCAATAAAATTACTGAATATGGATTACGTCTTACACGTTCTGAGAGCTGACCACCCTCTTCATATCCTACATATCCTGGTGCCGAACCAATTAATTTGCTTGTTGCAATCTGATCCATGTATTCAGACATGTCTACACGAATAATATTTCGTTCTGAGCCAAAGACTGCTGCAGCAAGAGCTTTAGCTAATTCTGTCTTACCAACACCAGTAGGTCCTAAGAATAAGAATGAACCGATTGGACGATTTTCATCCTTAATTCCGCTCCTACTTCGTCTGATTGCCCGACTTACAGCACTAATAGCTTCGTCCTGTCCAATTACACGTTCATGTAAAATACTTTCTAAGTGAGCTAAACGTTTAGTTTCACTCTTCTTCATTCTAGTAACAGGCACACCAGTCCATTCGGATACAATTTGAGCAATCTTATCAGAATCAACAATCGACTTTTTAGAGTTTTTATTCTCTACTTTTTCGATTAATTTATCCCGATCCTGTGTAAGCTTATTTTCCTCATCTCGTAACTTAGCTGCTTGAACAAAATTTTGATTTTCTGCAGCTTGTTCTTTCTGATGAATAACATCATTAATTTGTGTATCCAATTTAGTTAGACGAGGATCACTTTTACCGATTGCTTGAATTTTTACAGCTGCACTTGCTTCATCAATCAAATCAATTGCTTTATCAGGTAAGAATCGATTAGCAATATAACGTGTTGAAAATTCAACTGCATCATTAATTGCCTCATCTTCAATTTTTACATTGTGGAATTTTTCATATTTAGGACGCAAGCCTTTTAAAATATCCACAGTTTCTTCTTTTGAAGGTTCACCAATTTTTACTTGTTGAAAACGTCTTGCTAAAGCTTGATCTTTTTCAATATATTTTTGGTACTCATCAAAAGTAGTAGCACCAATCATTTGAATATCGCCACGTGCTAATGAAGGCTTTAAGATATTTGAAGCATCAATTGCTCCTTCTGCGCCACCTGCACCAATCAAAGTATGCATTTCATCAACAAATAAGATAACTGAACCATCCTGTTGAATTTCTTTTAGAATCTTCTTCATTCTATCTTCAAATTCACCACGATATTTAGTTCCAGCAATTAAACTTCCCATGTCCAAGGCCATAACTCGTTTTTTAGCTAGAGTATCTGGAACTTCATGATTTACAATTGCGGCTGCTATGCCTTGTGCAACTGCAGTCTTACCAACACCAGGTTCTCCTACCAAAACAGGATTGTTTTTGGTTCTTCGAGATAAGATTTGAATTACTCTTTTTATTTCTTTATCTCTACCAATTACCGGGTCAATTGCACCTTCACGGGCTCTTTTATTTAGATTCACACTAACTTTATCTAAATTTGGAGTCAATGACTTACCTTTTTTCATGCCAGTGGCTGAAGAAATACCAAGAACATTATCTTCTTCCCCAGAACCATCCATGAAACTATCATTTACATCCTGACTTAAATCTCGTGGATCTACACCAATATTTTTCAAAATTAAACTTGCTAAAATTTGATCACTAGCTAACAAACCTAGCAAAATATGTTTTGTCTCAATTTGAGCAGTCCCTAATTCGTCAGCCTTTTGTTTAGCAAAATTCAAAACTAAACTTAAGCGTGGGGACATTTCCATATATGTGGCCTTTGGACTTGAACCATAGCCAGTATATCTTTCAATTTCTTCTCGCACTAAGGTTGGTGTTACATTTCTTTCACGCAAAAGTTTTCCAGCATCCCCATTAGCTTCAATTACTAAAGCAAGCAGAACATGCTCTGTTCCAATAATTCGATGGTGAAAGTTTTGTGCTTGCTCTTTAGCAATTTCAAGAACATTTTTTGCACTATCACTATATGATTTTTCCATTTTGCACCGCCTTACTTCTTTTAAGATCAATATTACAATCTTTAGACAAATATCTTATCACTTACAATTAGTAAATGTAAACTTTTTGATATTTCATGAACATTATATACAAAAAAGTTCGTCTTTCTAACCCAAGACGAACTTTTTAATAAAATAATATTCAATCGGGATGACAGGATTTGAACCTGCGACTTCTACGTCCCGAACGTAGCGCTCTACCAAGCTGAGCCACATCCCGAATAACAAAAAAGACTCACGCTTCGGTGAGTCTTTTATACTGGAGCGGAAGACGGGATTCGAACCCGCGACCCCCACCATGGCAAGGTGATGTTCTACCACTGAACTACTTCCGCAGTACATTTATTAGTATAGCAAAACATCTTTTTATTGCAAGCATTTTTTTGAAAAAAATATAAAAAAAAATATACCGTCAT